>NZ_BAAADB010000032.1 GCF_039522025.1 Deinococcus depolymerans
CTCCAAAGAATGGTTCCATAACGCTCCGCAAGCGGAGCGGTATCGATGTGTTTGATGCCTTGCTTGCGCATGGCTGTACCCATTGGGTACCGTTTTGACTTCATCCCGAAAGACTCTGTCCGTTTCGCGAATCTGGAGAACACCGGGGTGGTGTTCCGCTCGCCCAGCCCTGTCGGACTGGCCTTTGCATCTCAAGTATCTCTCGTTGTCATGCTTCGCGGAGCTTTGGAGGCTCCTTCGTTGCGTCCGGATCTCCTTCAGCAACTCAGTGAGTATAGGCGCTTCTTAAAAGCTTGTCAACACCCTACTCATCCTTCTTGAGCATCCGAGGCGCAGGGTCACTTGCGTTTCCCGGCGCGCTCCCTGGACCGGTCAGCCTCTCAACACGAGAGACCCACCTCAAGAAGCCTGTCCACAACCCACCAGGGCGGCAGACAGGCCTTAAAAGGTATCCGCCACCCTGCAAACTGTCAAGGGGCCGTCAGGAGCGGGCGACCGCCGCGCGCGCCCCGGTCGGCGGACCCGGGAACGGTCAGGGCCGCGCCCCTCACCTGCCGCTCTCGTCCCCGCGGGAGCGGGACCCGCCGGGCCCGGCCGGCTTACGTTTGCGCGAGGTTCCGTCGTCCGCAGCGCGCTTCTCACGGGCCGGCCGGGGCTTCCTCGGGACCCAGGTCCCCTGCATGACCGCGTCCGCCTGCGCGTCATCCAGCTCTGCAGGAATGACCTCCGTGGGCAGCGGGACGCTCTGCCCCCCGCGGACCAGATGCGGTCCACTGCCCGTCGCGCGGAGCCGCGTGGCCTCCAGGTGAGGCAGCGGCAGACTCGGCGCGTCCCGCGACGCCCGCCGGATCGTCGGCGCCAGCCCCTGGGTCCAGAAGCGCGTCAGGTACGCCACGCGCGTCGTTCCCCCGGCCGCCACGTCGTCCAGCCCGGCCTCCATGGTCGCCGTGAAGTCCCCACGCATCACCTCCGGCACCTGCCGCGCCAGGTACGTCGCCACCAGCAGCCCCACCGCCGTCACGGACAGGTGCCGGCCGGTCAGGCGGACGTACCCGCGCGTCTGGAGGGTCGCGAGCGTCTGCGCGTACGTGCTCGGCCGCCCGATTCCCGCCTTCTCCATCGCCTGCACCAGCGTCGCCTCGGAGTACCGCGTCGGGGCGGACGTCTTCTTCCCCTCCGGCGGTCTGGCCTTGAGTGGCACCTGCTGCCCCACCTGGAGGGCCGGGAGGCGCTGATCGTCCTTCTCCTCGTCCTCCTCCTGCAGGAGTTGCAGGTACCCCGCCTCCTTCAGCACCCGCCCCTGGGCGCTCAGGGTGGCCGCGCCGCAGGTCAGGGTCACCACCGTCCTGTCGAACACCGCATCATTCATCTGGGACGCCACGGTGCGCTGGTAGATCAGGGTGTACACCGCCAGCTCGTCCCCGCCCAGTCCCACGGTGTCCGGGGGGCGCCAGGTCGTCCCGGACGGGCGGATCGCCTCGTGGGCCTCCTGCGCATTCTTGTTCCGGGTCGCGTACTGCCGGGGCTGTGCGGGCACGGCCGCCGGGCCGAAGAGGCGCGTGGCTTCCCGCCGCGCCTCGGTCAGCGCCTCGTCCGACAGGGCCGGGGAATCGGTGCGCATGTAGGTGATGTACCCGCCCTCGTACAGCCGCTGCGCGGTGTCCATGACCTGTTTGGCGCTGAGGTTGAGCCGCCCGCCCGCCTGCTGCAGGGTGCTGGTGATGAACGGCGGTGCGGGCCGTGAGCGGGTCTCGGTCACCTCCACGTGCGTCACACTGGCTTCCCGGCCGTCCAGGTAGGCGCTCAGGGCGCGGGCCTGTTCGTCCGTCATCTCCAGCACCCGCACGCCGCCCTTCAGCACGCCGTCCTGGGTGTAGTCGCCTGCCCGCGCGACCGGCAGGCCCTGCGGGTGCTCGCTGCTGCGGACCTGCGTGACGGTTGCCGTGAACTTCGGGCGGGTCAGGACGTCCGCGCGGATCGACCAGAACGTCGCGGGCCTGAAGCGCATGCGGGCCATCTCCCGCTGAGACAGCAGCATCAGCGCCGCGCTCTGCACGCGCCCCGCGCTGAGCCCGCCGCCCACGCTGCCCCACAGCAGCGGACTGACCCCGTACCCCACCAGCCGGTCGATGACCCGGCGGGCCTCCTGCGCCGCCACGAGGTGCAGGTCCAGCGGCCTCGTCCTCTGCAGCGCCGCCTGAAGGGCCTCAGCGGTGATCTCGGTGAAGACCATGCGGGTGGGCTGATCGATCTTCAGCAGGCGGCTGAGGTGGTATGAGATCGCCTCGCCCTCGCGGTCCATGTCCGACGCGAACAGCACCCGGTCGGCCCGTGCCGCGAGCTGCTGGAGTTCCTTCACGGTGGCCCGCTTACCGGCCGGCACGACGTAGATGGGCGCGAAGGTCTCGGGATTCACACCCAGCGCCGCCCAGGGTTCGGCGCGGTACCGCTCGGGAATCTCGCCTTTCGAGCCCGGCAGGTCGCGCACGTGCCCGAGCGAGGCGCGCACCACGTAGTCCCGCCCGAGGTACCCGGCGATCTTGCGGGCCTTGGCAGGACTTTCGACGATCACGAGGGTGGCCATGTGGACAGGGTAGACGCACCGACGCGCCGGACCACCCACGTCTCCGCGCTTCCATGACCGTCACATGGTGAATCACACGGCTCCCGGCGCAACCCCCCCCCGCTCCCGGGCAGTCACCCGCACCGGACGCCCCGTTAGACTGGACGTCCACCATCCGGCCGTCGTCCGCTTCCCTCCTGCGAGGTTTTCCCATGACCCAGCTTCAACCCGGTGAGAAACGCAACCTGTCCGAATTCATCTCGGGTTCCCGCCTGCGCGTCCAGGTCAGCCACGACCTCGCGCAGGGCGACGTGAGCGTCTTCGGCCTGAACCACGAACGCCAGCTCCGGGACGACCGGTACTTCGTGTTCTACAACCAGCTTCAGAGTCCGGCAGGCGAGGTGACGTTGCAACTCGATGGGTCCCTCGCCACCTTCGACCTGGATCTCGCGGCCCTGCCGCCAGGCATCGAGCGACTGGTCTTCGTGATCTCGCACGACCAGTCACCCATGAGCCGCCTGGGGCAGTTGCGACTCGCCCTCCAGGACCCACAGGGCGCCGAGCGGGCCACCGTCGTGCTGCGCGGCAGTCTCTTCACCGCCGAACGCGCCCTGATGATCGCCGAACTGTACCGGCATTCCGGCGAGTGGCGCGTGGGCAGTGTGGCGCAGGGCTTCCAGGGCGGCCTGGACTCGCTGCTCGGGTATTTCGGCGGTCAGGTGGCGGACCCGACGGTCGCGCCGCCCGCCGCCACGGTCCCACCGGCACCCGCCCCACCGCCGGTCACGCCGCCCTCCCCTGCCCCGCCAGCGCCCGCCCAGCCGGCACCGGTCCCCCCCGCACCAGCCGGCACGGGGCAGGGCACCAGTGTCGCGGATTTCCTGCGCGGCAGCGCCGAGCAGGACCGCCCGGGCCACGTGTTCGAACTGGAATCCAGCAAGATGCTCGAGGTGAAAGTCAACGGCCGCGTCTGGAGCAAGATCGGTGCGATGGTCGCCTACCGGGGTCGCCTGGAATTCCAGCGGGCCAGCACCCTGCGCGACCTGATGGGCGGCGTGCGCTCCGGGGGCGGCATGGGCGCGCTGCTGGGCGCCGCCATGCGCCTGGGCAGCGGCGAGATGGGCCCCCTGGTGAGCATCCAGGGGCAGGGCGTGTGCTACCTCGCCGACCAGGGCAAGGAAATCTCGATCATCCGTCTGTCGGGAGACACCCTGAACGTCAACGGCAAGGACCTGCTCGCCTTCGAGGACACCGTGACCCACGAGATCACCATGCAGCGCTCCGTGGCGGGCATGGTGGCCGGCGGCCTGTTCAGCGTGCAGGTGCGCGGGCACGGCCTCGTGGCGATCCTCAGTCACGGCCAGCCCCTGACGTTGCGGGTCACGCCGCAGGAACCCATCTTCACCGACCCCAACGCCACCATCGCCTGGAGTGAACACCTGCGCCCGGACCTGCGGGTCAGCCAGGACCTGAGGTCCATGCTCGGACGGGGCGGCGGCGAAACCCTCCAGATGGCGTTCCAGGGAGACGGGTTCGTGGTCGTGCAGCCCTACGAGGAAACGGCCGCCATGGAGCTGCCGACCCACTGATACGAACTCCGATTGAATGGCTGACAAAGCCGTTCAATCCGGGCGGATGCGACTCAGAGAGCTGCTCCGCAGAGAAGGAGCTGGGCGGGTTCCGGACGTGGAGTTGACAGATCGGTGGTGTTCCGATCTGTGCACGAAACAAACGGCAGTCCGTGTAAGGCGGGAGCGCCGCGCGGAGCCGCGCCGGGGCGAGGGTGGCGTTCATCTCGGGTCCGGGTCCGGCAGGTGCCGTGCACATGGGGAGGTCCTGTGGGGACGGGAGCGGGCGGTCCCGGTCAGGTGCCGCAGAAGGTGCGGTAACAGGCCGTCACCTCCGCGCGGGCCGGTTCGAGGTACGCCGCCTGTTCCGGCGTCTCGTCGTACGGCCGCTGAACAGCTGCCAGCAGCCGCCGGAACGGCCCGAGATCCCCGTGGTCGGACGCGGCCGCCAGCGCCTCCTCGACCCGGTGGTTGCGCGGAATGACCGCCGGGTTCACCCGGCGCATCCGCTCTGCCCGGTCCTTCCAGTCCACCGCCGCATTGCCCTCCCTTCCCGCCCGTACCCGCCAGCGGGCCAGCCAGGCGTCCGGCGCCTGCGGGTCGGTGAACAGCGCCCGCAGCGGCCCCCCGTCCCCGTCCGCCGCGTCGGCCAGCCTGCGCCACCCGAGCGTGAAGTCCACCCGCTGGTCTTGCAGCAGGGTCAGCCAGTCCTGCGCGAGCGCACGGTCGCTCGGGTCGTCCCCGCCCTGCAGGCCCAGCTTCGCGCGCTGGCCGGTCAGCAGCGCACCCCCGTACCACTCCGGGAAGGCGTCGATCACCCCGGTCGCCTGCCCGGTGGCCTCCGACATGGCGTCCTGACTGTCCTCACCGGCGATGAGGGGCAGCAGCGTCCCGGCCAGCCGCGCCAGGTTCCAGCGGGTCACGGGCGGCTGGTTGCGGTAGGCGTACCGTCCGCCGTGGTCGATGGAGCTGAACACCGCGTCCGGGTCGTACGCCTCCAGGAACGCGCACGGGCCGTAGTCGATCGTCTCGCCGGAAATGGCGACGTTGTCGGTGTTCATCACGCCGTGAATGAATCCGACGTTCATCCATGCCGCCACCAGTGCCGCCTGCCGCTGCGCGACCCGGCGCAGCAGGCCGAGATACCGGTCGTCCGTTCCGACGAGGTCCGGGTCGTGCCGGGCGATGGCGTAGTCGGCGAGCTGCCGCACGCGGTCGGTCTCCCGGCGGGCGCTGAAGAACTCGAAGGTGCCGACCCGCAGGTGACTGGCCGCCACGCGGGTCAGGACCGCGCCGGGCAGGGCCCGCTCCCGGTAGACGGTCTCGCCGGTGGCGGCCACGGCGAGGGCGCGGGTGGTGGGGAGGCCGAGGGCGTGCATGGCCTCGCCGATCAGGACTTCGCGCAGCATGGGTCCGACGGCGGCCTTGCCGTCGCCCCGTCTGGAAAAGGGCGTGCGGCCGGAACCCTTGAGCATCAGGTCACGGCGCCTCCCGAGGCGGTCGATGACCTCGCCGAGGAGCAGGGCGCGGCCGTCGCCGAGTTGTGGGGAGAACCCCCCGAACTGGTGACCGGCGTACGCCTGCGCGAGCGGCTCGGCCCCCTCGGGGACCCGGTTGCCGGCGAAGATCGCGGCGCCGTCAGGGCCATCCAGCACGTCAGGGTCCAGGCCCAGTTCGAGGGCCAGGTCCCGGTTGAAGAACAGCAGGCTCGGCGCGGGCACGGTGGCCGGCTGCCAGGGAACGGCAAAGCCGGGCAGGTCCCGCGCGTAGGTGTTGTCGAACTGGAACGGGGAGGCGGGCATGGCAGACAGTCTGACGCCTCCCCGGAAATCGACTGGACGCTGGCCACAGTCCGGCACGGCTGAGGCAGGGCGCCATTTCCTCTGGGGGGCCTCTGTGAGTCCTTTGCGCTCGGATGGAACGGTTCTGGCAACCCGTTCCATCCGAGTCCATCACGCCTCTTCCGTCTCGTCCTCGCGGAAGCGGTACCCGATCCCCCGGACCGTCTCGATGAACCGCGGCGTGTCCAGCGTCTCCCCCAGCTTGCGGCGCAGGGCAGTGATGTGAACGTCCACCACCCGTTCGGTTCCGGGAAAATCGGGGCCCCAGACGCGCTCGAGCAGGCGTTCGCGGGACCAGGCCATGCCGGTGTGCTGGGCCATGGTGCTGAGCAGGTCGAACTCCAGTTTCGAGAGTTCCACGCGCCGTCCGGCCAGCCGCACCTCGCGGGCGCGCAGGTCGACGTGCAGGTCCCGCACGCTGAACGCCGTCTGCACGCCGGCCCGGCGGAGCAGCGCCCGGACGCGGGCCGTGACCTCACGCGGACTGAACGGCTTGACGACGTAATCGTCCACACCGCCGTCCAGGCCGCGCAGTTTGTCCTCTTCCTCCCCGCGGCCCGTGAGCATCAGCAGGGGAAGGGTCAGGCCGGCGTCACGGGCGTCACGGGCCACCTGCACGCCGGAGGTGCCGGGCAGCATCCAGTCGAGGACGGCCACGTCGGCGCGTGGCAGCTGTTCCCAGGCGTCCGGCCCCGTGCGGGCCTCAAGGACCGTGTGCCCGTCGGCTTTCAGGTAGGCCCGCAGGATTTCCAGGATGGCGGGATCATCGTCAACGATCAGGACAGTGGGCATGGGGACACTCCGGGACGTGCGGGCGGGGGTGTGGACGCGGCCTGGATGCGGGGACCTCGGGACGCAGGGGCGCCGCAGCGGGCCTCCTGATACGGATTCCGTTTGTTTCGTTCCCAGATCGGAACACCACCGATCTGTCAACTCCACGTCCGGAGGGGCGTTTCTCTCCTGCTCGCTCTGCTGCGCAGCTCTACGGGTCCGCTCGGATTGAATGGCCTTGTAAGCCATTCAATCGGAGTCCGTATGAGGTGACGCCGTGAACCCGCTCCTCCCCGGCCGGCCCGCAGGATAACAGCCCGGATGAATGGGTTCATGGCGTCCGTTGCGCTTCCACGCACGCCGCAGCGCCGCGCTGTGCGGCCCGGGGTTACCCGGGTGGGCACGCCTTCCCGGACCAGACGGGCCGGGATGGGCGCGCACCCGCCATCCGGCTCATGCGGACTCCAACGGAATGGGTGGCCAGAACCGTTCCATCCGAGCGGCCTCGCAGAGCTGCGCCGCAGGGGAGGAGCGAAACGGACGGCCGTCCGTCTCATACGGATTCCGTTTATTTCGTTGACAGATCGGAACACCACCGATCTGCCAACTCCACGTCCGGAACCCGTTTCTCTCCTGCTCGCTCCGCTCGGATTGAATGGCCTTTGCAGCCCATTCAATCGGAGTCCGTCTCAGGCGTTCTTACAGCCCGCGTTTGCTGAGCCAGGTGCGGAAGCCGAGCATCTCGGTGGCCTGGGCGGTGATGATGCTCCGGGCCAGCGTGAGGACACGGGCGTCCTGTCCGCGCTGCAGGGCCAGGTTCGCCATGTCGATGGCGGACGCATGGTGCGGCAGCATGCCCTGCACGAACGCCACGTCCGGGTTGCTGGCCTTCCGGACCGAGTCGGCCATGCCGGTCATGCGGCCCTTCATGTGGTTGGCCATGGCGCTGTTGCTGCCGAGGCCCTTGAGGAGACTGTTCATCTGGGTGATCTCGCGGGTCTGGTCGCGGATCACGGCGGTCGCCCAGGCTTTCACGGTCGCGTCCCGGCTCAGGGGCAGCGCGGCGCGGGCCATGTCCACGGCCATCTGGTGGTGCGGGACCATCATGCTCAGGAAGGCCCGGTCGAACGCCTGTCCCTGCAGGTGGGGCAGGTTACCCAGGTCGGACGCGCCCGTTCCAGTCGCGGCGTGGTGCATGCCGGGCATGGCGGCCTGCGCGGACGGGCCGCTCAGGGTGAGGGCCGTCAGGGTCAGGGTGATCAGGGAGGCGCGGAAGGTGGCTGTCATGCCGTCACCCTAGAGAGCGCCTGTTCAGCTTGTGTAAAGCGGGGGCCGCGGTGTTCGACAGCGGCGGGCACCTGGGATAGCGTGGCGGGGTGCGCCTGTTTCCGCGTCTGCTGCTCAGTCACCTGGCCGTGATCACGGCCATGGGGACCGTGCTGGTCCTGACGGCCGAGCTGGCCGCGCACCCGTTCATTCAGCGTCACGTGGACGAGATGGTCCGGCAGATGGGCGGGGCGGGGGCCGGCATGCGCGAGGACCTGAGCCTGGGCATGCGCCAGACCCTCACGCGGGCGCTGCTGACCGCGCTGCCGCTGGCGCTGCTGGTCGCCACGGCGACCGCCTGGATCGCGGCGCGCCGCGTGACGGCCTCGGTCCGGTCGCTGCAGGCGGGCAGCGCCGCGCTGGCCAGCGGCGAGTACAGCCGCCGACTCCCGGAGTCCGGTCAGGACGAACTGGCCGACCTGGCGCACAGTTTCAACGTCATGGCCGGCACCCTGGCGCGGGTGGAGCAGGGCCGGGTGGACCTGATCGGGAACGTCGCGCACGAGTTGCGTGCGCCGGTGGCGGCTGTCCGCGGGTACGTGGAGGCCACGCAGGACGGCCTGATGAGCAGCCAGGACGCCATGAGTGCCATCCACCGGGAGCTGGGCAGCCTGGAACGCCTGGCGCGCGACCTGAGTCTGGTCAGCCGCGTGGAGGCCGGGCAGGTGGACCTGTGGCCACAGGTGACGGACGCGCGAACGCTGCTGGAGCACGCGCAGCAGCGCTTCGCCCTGCCCTTCGAGGAGCGGGGGGTGACGCTGCGGGTCGGGCCGCTCTCCCCCATCCCGGCCTCCCCCATCCCGGTCTGGACGGACCCGGAACGCGCCGCGCAGATCCTGGGCAACCTGCTGGGCAACGCGCTGCGGCACACGCCGCCGGGTGGGCAGGTGCAGGTCAGCGCGCACGCCCGGGCGGGCCGGGTGCAGATCACGGTGCAGGACACGGGGTGCGGGATCGCGCCGGAGCACCTGGAACGCGTGTTCGAGCGGTTCTTCCGGGCCGACGCGGCCCGCACGCGCGGCGAGGGCAGCGGCGTGGGCCTGACCGTGGCGCGCGGCCTGGCCCGCGCCCTGGGCGGCGACCTGACCGTGCAGTCCACGGTGGGTGAAGGCAGCACGTTCAGCTGGACCCTGCCCGCGCCGGGCGAACGCGACCCCGGCTGAACGGTTCTCCCGGCGTCATACGGATTCCGTCTGTTTCCCTGACAATCCGAGACAGCACCGGGTGGCCAACGCCACGCCCGGAGGGGCGTTTCTCTCCTCCTCTGCGGAGCAGCTCTCCGAGTCGCAGCCGCTCGGATGGAAGGGCCGTTGCAGCCCCTGCAAGCGGAGTCCGTATCAGACCGGGGCGGGACCGAGCAGGCCGGGGTCGTCGAGGAGGGTCTGCACCCGGCCGAAGTACTCGGCGACGTGGCGGCCGTCCATCAGGGCGTGGTGCACCTGCACGGACAGCGGCATGGTCAGCCGCCCGTTCTGCGGCGTGAAGCGCCCGGTCGTGAGGCGCGGAATGGAGTCCGGCGGCGTCAGGGACTGCGCGTGAGTGATGCCGGTGAAGGCCAGCCAGGGCAGGCTGGACAGGTACAGCAGTTCGTCCTGGCCGGGCGTGATGCTGACGTGCGGCTGTTCGCGGCTGGCGCGCAGGGCGTCGGCCGCGCCGCTCAGGAAGGTGGGGGCGTGCGGGCTGTACGGCAGGGCGCAGAAGCGGAACAGCTCGTCGTGTTCCTCGGCGGCGGTGACGGAGGGATGCACGACGTCGTGCTCGACCACCTGCTCGCCACGGATGCGCCAGCGGAACGGCTGGAATTCGTTCGCAGCGCGCGCCAGGACGTAGGTGGTGGCGACCATGAAGGACGCGCCGCGCTCCCGGACTTGGGCGTGGAAGGCGGTCACGTCGACCGGGGCGGTCACGTTGAAGTCCGGCTGGGTGTAGGTTCTGAACAGGTTGAAATGATGACGGCGGGGCCAGGTATCCAGTTCCAGAATGCGCACGGGGGGCAGCGTAGCGCGCCGCCGGGCCTGCGGGCACGGTTGAGTAGGTGTGTACACATGTGTACACTTCAGGCATGACGTCGAAACGGGTGGGTGTGCGGTCCCTGCGGGAGGAACTGCCGGAGGTGCTGCGCGAGGTCAGCGAGACGGGTCAGCCGGTCACCGTGACCCGGCACGGGCAGCCGATGGCGACCATCGTGCCGGGCGTCCCGGCGCCGATGTCGGCGCGGCCGCGCATCATCGCGCTGACCTCGCTCAAGGGCGGGGTGGGCAAGACGACGCTCACCATGCACCTTGCGGCGGCCATCGCGCAGACCGGAGAGGCGGTCGTCGTGCTGGACGCCGACGAGGAGGTCAGTGCGCTGCGCTGGCAGCAGCACGCGCAGGCCGAGGGGGTCACGCTGCCGTTCCGGGTGCAGGCCGCCGACCGCAACAGCCTGATGCGGCAGGCGCGGCAGCTGGCGCAGGCCGGGCAGACGGTGGTGATCGACACGCCCCCGAACAACCGCGAGGTGCTCAAGAGCGCCGCGACGGTCGCGGACGTGGTGCTCGTGCCGGTCCTGCCGACCGGGATGGACATCGACCGGCTGGCGACCACGCTGGAACTGCTGGCCGACCTGGAGGCCGCGTTGCCGCGCTTCAACTACGCGATCGTCCTCAACCGCTTCGACGCCCGCAAGGGCATGGCGCACGAGGCGAACGCCGCCCTGAACAGCCACCCGCGCCTGGAGACGGTCGTCCGGTCCCTCAGCGCCTACGAGAAGGTGTTCGGCGGATCGCCCACCGAGCTGGCGCAGTTCCGGGAGATCTGGGACGAGATCCTGGGCGCCATGGGCGGTCCGGCATGAACGCCTTCGGGCGCAAGGGGCCGCGCCTCACGAACCTGCTGGAGCGCGCGCAGTCGTTCACGGCGCAGGACGGGGCCGGCGTCCCGCAGGGCGCCCCGCAGACGCTGCCGCTGGACCTGATCGTGCCCAACCCACGCCAGCCGCGCCGGCACTTCGATCCGCAGCAGCTTCAGGATCTGGCGGCCAGCATCGCCGAGCGCGGCGTGCTGCAACCGATCATGGTGCGGCCCTCGGGGGAGCAGTTCGAGATCGTGTTCGGCGAGCGGCGCTACCGGGCGTCCCGGCTGGCCGGGCGGCGCGAGATCCCGGTGATCGTGCAGGCCATCTCGGATGACGAACTCGAGGTGATCGCCACCCTGGAGAACCTGCAGCGCGCCGACCTGAACCGCTTCGAGGAGGTCACGGGCAAACTGACGCTGCTGGCGCGCACCCTGAATCTGGATGTGCAGGAGGTACCGGCGCACCTGCGGCAGATGCGTGCCAACCCGCAGGCCCACCCGGAGGACGTGCAGATGACCGAGCAGCTGTTCGCGCAGCTGGGCGGCGAGCAGTGGGTGTCGTTCGTGGTGAACGGCCTGCCGGTCCTGGCCCTCAAAGAACCCATGCGCGCGGCGGTCGAGCGCGGCGAACTGGCGTACTCCAAGGCGCTGCTGATCGCCCGCGCCCCCGCTGCCCTGCACGCGGAACTCGTGTCGGAGGCGGTGGCGCAGGACTGGACCCAGGCGGAGGTCCGGGCGCAGATCCGTGCGCGGCAGAACCCCCGCCCGGCCGCAGCCGGCGACACCCTGCGGGACCTGCGACGTCAGCTGTCACCGGCCCGGCTCGCGGTCCTGCCGGAAAAGCAGCGCGCGAGGGCCGAGCGCCTGATCGCGGAACTCGTTCAGCTGCTCTCCTGAATATCGATATTCAGAGAGCGGGAAGGAGTGACCGCCCCAGACCCGTTGCGCGATCACGGGCGGCGCGACCTGAAGGCCGCCGCGACCCGCCCGGACGCCGACTCCTCGGGCCTATCGCGCAGCGGCAGGTGCGCGCCCGTATTCGGTCATGGGTGCTCCTGTTGCCCCACCCCCACCTGCCGGGTCGCGTGACTGGCGGTGTAGAGCTGATCCGGAAATTATCCGCTGCTATTTCTGTTCCTATTTGCGTATTCATCGAGTGAAAGGTAGTTGGCTGGAACTATGCCCGACAGGGAACGCCTTGAGGCCGTGACAGCCACGCTCGCAGCGTCCAAACGCGATCGGTCAGCCCAATCGCCATCGCCGGTGTGCGCTGGAGG
>NZ_BAAADB010000033.1 GCF_039522025.1 Deinococcus depolymerans
GACAGGCGGGGTTCTGACAGACGAAACTCTCGAGTGGGAGCTCTTTTGACACGTCCGGGGATAGGCCCCGGACGCTCCCATTTCAGTGGTGTCGGGCATAGTTCCAGCCAACTACCACGGCGGGCACGGTTCCTGGATAATAGGGTGTGTCGGACACGTTGCTCGGAGCGCTGGCGTTGATGGAGACCGTGTCAGGTGAACCCGGCCGGGAGTACACGCTCCGACCGGTACTGGACGCCGGAGGAAGACCGGCTTCTCGCGCTCATGGCTGCGCCTGAACTCGAGGATGTTCAGGACGTCCTGTTGCGCCGCTCGGAGGAAGCGGTTCGGTACCGTCGCAAAGCGGTGAAAGGCCAGCTGGCCGCCGTGCTGTCCTACGAGGAAGCGTGTCTGTGCTACTGGTGGAGTCAGCTGCGCTCGCCGCGTACCCCCCTGCAATGGGTCCGGGGCGACCCGCTGCCGGTGGATGTGTGGTCACCAGGTGGCGCCGCGCATATCGTCGTGGTCGGTGAATCCGACCTGAGAGACGACGGCCACAGACGGATCGTGGCTGGGGCCGCGCAGGTGGATCTGATCGCTGCCGCCAGCAGTCGCCTCGACGTGGAGGTAATGGTCGTCAACGGGACTCGGGCCTGGGACGAGCAGGTTCGCCGGGGCGTCCGGAGCCTCCTGGGTTCGTCACGGTTGCCCAACGGGCTCCTGAAGGTCCCCGCGGCGGTGCGGGCCTCGGCTGTTCTGGCTGTCGGTCCCCGCGGAATGAATGTCCGACAGCTTGACCTGCTGCCGCCCGGTACCGGGGTGATCGCCGTGATGGTCCAGTCCCCCGGGCTCGACGCACAACTGCGCTTATGGGAAGCCGTGCGCACCGTTCGCACCTTCCGGGTCGAGCACCTGAACTCCATGGACGCGGCCTGTCCGGTCACCTGGGCCGATGTGCCGTACCTGCCTGACGACGGCCGTGTGACAGCCGCGACGCCGGACGTGGCTGTCCGCTTTGCTTACGCGTACGCCAAGCGCCACCAGCGTCTTCCCCGATCTGCGACCCCTGAGGTCGACTCGCTGCTCGGTGGACGGCGCGAGGGCTTGGGCCAGGGGATCGTCGGTCGGATGGTCAGCCATTTTCAGTCCCTCCTGACTCCATATGTCGGTCGGGACCGTGGGGCGCTGACGCTGGACGTGGGTCGCTGGGAGGACGAACGTGTGACGATACCGGTGGGCAACGACCCGATGAGAGAGAAGGCGGGCCTCAGCTGATGCGTCGTTGAGGATGTCAGGCCGAGTACTTTGCCGATCACCGATTCGGCCGCGTCGAGTAGTGATATGGACTCTGATTGAAAGGTTTGCAAAAACTTTCAACCAGAGCGGATGGATGCAGGTGATCCTAGAAAGCGGCGCCGAGACCGGCCGGCCGGTCGAGCGCTGGTTACCCTATCCCGGTCCGCGCCGGGTCTACCTGCAGGATATGCCGAGTAAGCTGGACTTCCGGCGCGACCTGCCCTGAGCGGGGCACCCTGCTGGTCAACAGGGGGCCCGTCAGACGCGTGGGTAGGCGCTCTCCTCCATTCGCCCTCTGGCGCTGGCCGGCTCCAGTGGCGAGTGTGGTCGGGACTGACGAAGCGGCGCCCGGTGGGTGGAGCCGGGCCGGATCCATTCAGGTGCGCCGGGGAGCGATCGTTCCGAACCTGGATGGGGGCGAGCCGGCCCGCGTCGGTGGTCGCGGCGTGGCTGAGCAGGCTCGCCCGCAGCGCGCGTGGGTCGTCGCCTGTCTGCCCGTCATGGTGGGGGACTCTCACTGCTCGGCTGACCCGCGGGTCCACCGGGAAGGACAGTGCTTCCGCCTGTGGCGGGGAGGGTCCGGGCGTCGATCTCGAGGGCACGCACAGGAGTGGTCTTCATGTGAAGACCACTGCCGTGGGACGAGGCGTGCGCGGGTGCGCCGTCCTTCCCGACCGACCCATCGCCGGACCGGACAGGCAGGGTTGGTCTTCACGTCATGACTCCGCGCCTAAAGGCGGGGGCTTCCCCGGAGCTTCTCGGTGAAGACCAACCCCGCGACCTGCCCTTCAGCGGCCTTTGGGTCGCCGGTCGGGCGTGTCCTTTTCCTGTTCCTCGAACAGGTCGTTCATCTGGGCGAGCAGCCGCTCGAGACGTTTGCGGCGCGCCGCCGAGAGGGCTGAGATCGCTGAGGCACTGGTCAGCCTGCGCCCCACGAGGCGGCTCAGGTCCGGCGTCTGTGGGGCCGCGTCGTCGCCCGGCGCGCCGCGCTTCGCCGCCTGGCTGAGCTGCTCCAGGGAGGCCCCGCCGCGGGCCAGGTTGAGTAGAGCCGCCCGGCGCTCTGCGTCCGGCTGCGCGCCGATCAGGGTCGCCTTGCGGTAATCGAGTCCGTCCTGGCGCATGACGCTGAGGACGTCCTCGGGGAGTCGGCGGATGCGCAGCTTGTTCTTGAAAAAGCTACCCCAGGTGCCCCGGCCGAGCTGCGCGAAGAGCGCGTCGAGCTGCGCACCCTGTTCACCCGGCGTGCGCACGAGTCGGGCGAGGGTCGCCGGGACGTCCTCCTCACTTAAGCCGAGGGTCGCGGCGATCAGGGCGATGGTCGCGTCCACCTCGTCGATGATGTTCAGGTCCGTGCGCTGCAGGTTCTCCACCGCTGCGAGAATCCGCATGTCGGCGTCCGCCACGTCCCGGATCACCACGGGTACCCGCTCGAGCTCGGTGCGGGCTGGAAGCGGTTGGCCGTCCACGATCAGCGGGCGCTGGGGTTCGGTGAGCAGCCCGATGGCCCGCCAGCGGCGCTCGCCGCCGACGATCTGGTATCGGCCGCCGGGTACGGGCCGCACCAGCAACGGTTGCAGCACGCCGTGCGTGTGGATCGAGACCGCGAGCTGCTCGAGGGCCTGCGGATCGAAGTGCCGGCGAGGCTGGTACGGGTTGGGATCGATCAGGTTCCGCGCGACGTCGGTGACGCGCTCACCGGCCGTGGCGGGTGCGGCGACGGTTGAGGCCTCTCCTACCAGTTCGGCGAGCGAGTCGCTCAGTGTGGGCCGCTTAGCGCGCGCCATGTGCCGCCTCCACGGTCAGGCCGACTGCCTGCAGGATCTCGTCCGTCACGCGCGCAGCGTGGGCGTTGGCCTCGCTGCGCGCGTCGTAGAGGCTCAGCGGCTGCCGGGCGAGCTGCGCGTCCTTCCACACCGCCCGCAGAGGAACAGGGGAGGCCAAGGGCCGCAGGTTCTGCTCGTAGAAAGCCAGCATCTCGCGGTCGTGGAGGTTGCGCTTGTCGTAGCGGGTGGGGACGTACAGGGCCACGCTCAGACCCGGGTTGAGCTTGCGGTAGGCGGGGAGCATCTGCGTGAGGCCCTTGAGACCGAGGACGCCTTTCTCCTCTGTGGGGACCGGCACGATCAGGTGATCGGCGGCGATCGCACCCAGGACCGCGAGTTGTCCCAGGCTGGGCGGCGAGTCGATCAGCACCACGTCGTACCGGTCTTTCATTTCGTCATGCAGGTGAGAACGCAGGTTCATCTGTGAGCCGACGGTTCCGAGCATCCGGCCCTCCACCAGGGAGAGCAGCACGTTGCTCGGAATCAGGTCCACGCCGTGCGTGGGAAAAGGAGAGGGGAGAGGCGCGTCGTCCACGGCCGTATCGTGCACCGTCCGGGCGAGATCGTCCGTTGAGATACCGGCCCAGGCGGACAGGTTCGCCTGGGGATCCAGGTCGATCATCAGCACCCGATAGCCACGCGCCGCCAGGCAGAAGCCCACCTCACGCGTCAGGCTGCTTTTCAGGGCCCCGCCGACGTGGTTGAAGAATGTCAGTACCTTCATTCCCCTCATGGTAAAGCCCAGGCTGCCGAGAGACGGGTTCTGACCGCTCAGGACCGCCGACGCCGCGCTCTTGCGGGCCATTTCGGCTGTGGCCGCCAGGGCGTGTTACGGGTGGACTGATACAGGGGGAGCAGGGGAGGGCCGAGTGGTCTTCACGTGAAGACCACTCGGTAAGTCCAGCAGTAGAACTCCTGCGAACATGCCACCTGGGCGACATACGGTCGCCTCAGTGCGGCTCGGCTCGGCGACATGGACTGGGCCTGGAGTTTGGACGGTTGCGAGTAGAGACTCGGCTTGGGTGAGCCTCGCGCTTACCCCCCGTCGGCCTGCGTCCTGGCGAGCCGACCGGTCGTTCGGGCGTGGTCTGTCCGGTCGTCTCTTTCGTCTCGCCGAATCAGTCCGGAATTCGGCCGGCATCCAGACTGTAGATCGCCGCCAGGACGCCGATCGCGCGGTCTCGCCAGCGTCTCGACAGTGCCGCCACCACAGGGCCCGAATGCGTCGGGTCGACGAGGAGGAGCGCTCCTTCCCGGACCGGCACGACGATCCGCGCGGCCCCGAGAAGGGGGCCGCTGAGGATCCGCCATGCTTCTTCCGTGCCGATGTGTCGGGCGTCCGGGCCGAGCGTCCCCGTCGCCGGGAGATCGCCGTCGCAGAGCGAGATCAACAATTCGGCCAATTCGGTTTCGTGCACCCGCATGGTCCCCATGATGTGCGGCGCGTGGTCGGTCAAGACGTTCTATGTCCGAAGAGGGCGTCGAACTTCGCGCGGTCCTCTGTCCGGTATAGGACGCTCAGGCCGTGTTTGGCGCGGGTCACGGCGACGTAGGTCAGTTGTCTGAGCTGTTCCTCGTCCTCCGTGGAGATCGCCTGTGGATCCACGAGGATCACGACCTGCGTCTCGCACCCTTTGAAGCGCCGGGCGGTCGTGAGACCCAGCGGTGAACTCTCCTCGACGCTCGACAGGACCCGAATGGCGTGACCGCCGACCGTGACGTCCATCGACGCGGCTTCGGGCGAGATGACGACGATCTCGGAGGGCTGGTAGCCGGCGCCGAGCCAGCGTTTGACCTCCCGTTCCAGAGCATCCGGCAGATGTCGGTAGCCGTGGATCTCGATCGGTGCGCCGTCGGCACGCAACGCCCGGATCCGGTCGTCCTTGACGATCCGGCGTCCGAGTTCCGCGATCTGCCGGGTATTGCGCAGATTCTCCCGCAGCACTTTCCTGTAGGGCGATCGCCCCTTGCAGTGACCCTGTTCGAACACCGTGAACCGCTCCCCCACGTCTCGTTTGAAGATGTCCTGCTGGACGTCGCCCAGGAAATGCCAGCGGCCCTCGGCGAATCCGCCTTCGATGATCGTGTCCAAGAAAAACAGGTACGGGTCCTCGAAGATGTCGGGGTATTCGTCGACGACGACCAGGTCGTACTTGATACCCTCCTCGTCGGCCGCCAGGGCGGCCATCTCGGGCAGGAGCCTGTTCATGAAATCGGTCGCCTTCTGTTCGGCCGGCGAGCAGAGATGCCGTCCGATGTCCGACATGAACTGGTGGATCGTGTCGGCTTCGAAGAGACCGTCGGCCATGTGCCTCGCCTTCTGCGACAGGAAGGCGTTGTAGCAGAGGTAAAGCACGCGGGCTCCCGGATTCTCGCGGAGGTACCGGTGGAGCAGGTCCA
Source organism: Deinococcus depolymerans (assembly GCF_039522025.1). Taxonomy (NCBI): domain Bacteria; kingdom Thermotogati; phylum Deinococcota; class Deinococci; order Deinococcales; family Deinococcaceae; genus Deinococcus; species Deinococcus depolymerans. The sequence continues at coordinate 5,499 of NZ_BAAADB010000033.1, forward strand.
TCGCCATGACGGTCTTCCCGGATCCGGCCGGGCCGTGGACGACGTGCGGGCTGTGGTCGTTGTCGAAGATGCTGTCGATGACGTCCGACTGCTGTTGGGTGAGTTCCAGCGCTTCGCGTTCCGCCGCTTCGATCATGCTGTGGGGATCGTGGGCGGGCTGGAAGCGCGGTTGGAACTGGTCACGAACGAACGCCTGTGCCTGCGGGTGGAGCGGCTGCAGGACGGTGCCCGCTGTGGCGTATCCGGCGACCCGCGCGATCGCTTCGACGATGCCGTCCTGCATCTCGCGCTCGTCGACGATCTGCCGCCGGTCCCAGGACACGCCGCCGGCCTTGCCGAGGGTGGCGAAGGGGAGGAGGACTCCGGTGACGACGTGGACGTGGGCGCGGACGGTCTCCCTCTTGCGGGCTTCGGTCAGGATGGACAGGATGTCGCCCCTGGCGCGGTCCACCTGGACGAGCGGGTCCTTCCGACTGCCGTCCTGGTACCGCACGAAGATCCGGTCGTCGCGCTCTTCGACGGACTCGTGCCCTTTGATCTCGAGGAGCACCACCGTGCTCGCTCCGGGCATGAGGACGACCAGATCCACCTCGCCGCCGTTCGGCGACCGGTCCGGTTTGACACGGACGGAATGGAGGACCACCCAGTCGCGTGCCGCCGGGTGGTCCCGGGCACGCTCCAGGTCGGCGAGGACGCGGCGCTCCCCGCGGTTGGCGAGATCGGCTATCCGTCCGCTGTGCAGTTGGAGTTCCATCGTCCCGAAGTCTCGCACGGGCGACGGGGTGCGCGAGGCTCAAACGGGCGAGGCGCCGCGGGGTGGCCGGCGGAGTTCGACGTCCCGCGCGTAGTCGCTGTCGAGTCCGGAGAACGCGACGGAGCCGGCTCCCTCGTCGGTCCGCCATTCCCAGAGGGGATTCAGGCGTACCGTGCCGTTGTCGGCCTTCACGCAGTCCTGAGTACCGAACGCGAGGCGCAGTCGCCGGATCGCCCGGGCGAGGACTGCCCTGCCGGGCCGACCGGACCGCCCGAGGACGTACCGGCAGAGGGTCTCTTCCGATTCGCCGCCGACCTCGCAGAGTCGGCAGGCGATCGCCGCCGCTTCGGGGGTGAGGTCCAGGTGTACCGGACGGTCCGCCACGACCAGTCGGGGACGCCCGTACAGAGGTGCGAGGACGGTCCTGAGCGGCGTGGGCGGCTCCTGCGGCAACGGCCGTCCCGACGCGCGGGCCCAGGCGTAGAGGTCCCTCAGGAACGGCGCCTCGAACTGGAGTTGTCCGGGAAGGGGACGGGCGGCGAGGACGGAGTCCAGACGCCGTGCCGTCTCGGTCTCGTCGCCTTTGTGCAGGGCGATCCCGGCCAGATGCAGGCCTGCCCGGACGCGGACGGAATGCTCGGCCCGTCGACTGGCCTCGTCCAGCGCGTGGACGTCGCCGGAGAGGATGTCGTCGCTCAGGTCCACCGACGTCCGGGCGAGTCGACCGGCGCCAGCCGATCCGGTGGCCCGCAACGTCCGGACGAGCCCGGCGGCTCCGGACCGGCCGGTCCGGAGCCACACGAGCTGCGCCTGGAGGTGCGCGATCCGGACGCGGACGTCCACGCTCGTCTCCACGTCGGCCGCCCAGGAGAGACTCCCGATCGCGCGGTCGTATTCGCCGGTCAGGATCCAGAGGTGGGCTCTGCCGTAGTGCAGCAGGCCGGCGTGCTGCCTGGCCTCGCCCCGTTCGGTCGACAGGAGGTCGCGTTCGAAGGCGTCGGCGGCCAGTTCCAGGCGCATCGACTGGGTCAGCGACCAGCCGAGGTTGTAGTTCACGAGCGCCAGGTGGGCGTACCGGCGGTGTTCGCGCAGCCTCTCCCGGGCGTCCAGGTATGCGCCCACGGCCTCGTCCCGGCGCCCCTGCAGGCCGAACAGGACCGCCGAGGCGAACCGGGCTTCCCCGAAACGCAGCGACGAGGCGGGGATCGCCGCCGCCGCTCGGGCGTACGCGGCCTCGGCCTCGTCGTACTCTCCGGCATGCTGGTGGAGCATGCCGCGCAGGCGCCACCGGGTGCTGCTCGCCTGCGGTTCCAGGCCCTCGTCCGGGGGCAGCGCGGCCAGCGCCTCCTCGGGCCGTCCGTCCAGGAACAGCCGGTAGGCCTCGAGAAACCGGGGGGAGGGGTCAGGTGTCGTCATCCGTGTCGGCGGGCGTACCGCCTGCGCCTACAGTAGCGGTCAGGAGGGGCGGTAGGTGCCCGACGTCCTCCGCCGCGCCCCGGGAGGCGGAGACGGCGAGAACCAGAGCGAGCAGGAGACGCGTGACGGGTCGGAACATGAAGTACCTCCGGGGACGGGCGGGTCGTCGCCCTGCGCAGGAGTGCGCGGCTCGGACCGTCGGCGACGGCCCTCTGTCCACAGACGCGAAATCGGACACCGGTCTTCAGGCGGCCCGAGCGGCCCGGCCCGCACGCGCGTGCATGGCCCGCAAGACCTGGATCGCCGCCCGCTCCGTCGCCCGGACCACGGACTCGTCCGTACCGGCGGCCCGGGCGACCGCCGCGCGTTCGGCGACGTCGAACAGCTCGGCCCGGGTCGCGTCCCGCAGAAGCAGGTCGATCTCGGCGGGCGCGGCGCGGTAGAGCCCGTCCAGCAGCGCCCCGAACACGGGGACGCGGAGCGTTCCGACCGTCCGCCTCAGGTCGAGCAGGAGGCTGTACTCCAGGTCGGATTCCCGGACCCGTCCGAAGTCCCCGTCGGCCTCCTCGAGAGGGCGGGTCAGCGCCTCCTCGAAGTCGTAGACGTACCGACCGGTCCCTTCCGGCGTGCCGGACAGGCTGACCCGCGCTCCGAACAGGCGCTGCCGGTTCACGAACGCCGAATTGTTGGCGGCGTACCGGGCGAACCCCGTCGGGGCGGCGGCCACGCCGGCCTGCGCGGACGCCCAGAGGGCCACGATCACCGGGTCGCCGATCGCGGCCGACAGCACCTCGCGGACGTCCGAGCCGCTCAGGACCCCGTCACGGCGACGCCCGCGAGGCAGGTGGCTGGCGCGGGCCGGGTCGACGCGTACGACGAAGCCGGCGGCGTCCTCACGTTCGAGGACGTCCGCGAATTCCACCGCGAGCACCTCCGTGAGCGGAGCCACGACCGGCGCGAGGGCCCGGCCGACGTCGCGCCTGAACGTCTCGCCGGCGTAGGTCGAGTTCGCGGCGCGGAGCACGTCGCCGGCGAGCAACGCGTCGCGGACGTTCCGTTTCGAGGTGGACGCCAGCTCGGCCTCCACGGCGGCCGCGAGCAGACGGCCGGAGGGAGATTCGCAGAACTGGACGTCACGGAGAGAGGAGCAGACGGAGGCCAACGCGGTCAGGAAGTCGGTCGAAGCCATTGCCGCGTGCCGCAGGCACGCGTGGAAGGTAAGGACCGCCACTGTACGTCGGAGACGCCACGAACCGCCTGACGCGAAAGGCGCACCGCCGCTAAGCCGGTGCGCCTACCGTGGTGCCGAGAGAACCGATGCGACACGTGAGAGCCGTCGACTTCGGTGGAATCGAATTTCCCGACCGTGACGGCTCCCGCCTGGGATCGTCAGTCGAGCGGATCGATAGGCCAGGTCCGATCGGTGGTCAGGGAAGGCGCGAGGAGAGCCGGATCCTGTCTCACGACCGTCAGGTCGCTGGTCCAGCGGTAGTCGGGCCCGAGGTGGAGGCGACCGTTCGAGGAGACGATCACGTCACGGTCTCCGACGAGTCGTCTCAGCCGCTGGACGACCTGCCGGACACGAGCGACGCGGTGGGCTGCGTCGTCGTGGCGTACCCTGCCGGACGTGCCGCGACTTTCCGGTAGCAGCCGCTCGGCCACCTCAATCAGCCTGGCGCCCGGATGTTCCGTCAGGTAGGCGACGAGCAGGGCGAGATCGGGACCGACAGCCAGTCGGACGGGCGGGTCTCCCAGCAGCAGCCGGGGCGGATCGGTGAGGTACACCGCGGCAGTCACCGGTTCTCCGGTCTCCACCGAGTCGGCGGGAGACCGGAGACGTTCGAAGGCGGCCGCTTCGATGGAGTCCAGCAGAGGTAGGACGTCTGCCGGCGCATCCGGACGTGCGAGTCTCGCCTGTTCCAACGCGCCGTAGGGAGCTCGGTCCACGAGCAGGCCGGCCAGCGTCGCACGAGCGTGGAATTTCCATGTGCCCGTCCGGGCGAGGGAGACGGCGCGACGGGCGTGGTTCACCGCTCTCCTCGGGTCGGGCGTCGACTGCGCCCGCAGGCAGAGTACCGGTACACGCAGCTCACCTGCCTTGGACGTATCCGCGAGGCGATGGGCTTCCGCGAAGGCCTCCTCGGCTTCGCGGTCGTCACTGGACAGACTGGCCGACCGGGCCAGGATCAGGTGGGCCAGGATCAGGCGTTTCCGGTCGGCGGCGGCGTAGGGCAGGAGGTGCAGAGCCTCGTCGTGGGCTTCGCGCGGCCGGCCGGTCTCGCACAGCCAGGCGGCCCGCGCCAGACGGAGCTCGTCCGACGCCAAGCCGATCGGCACCACGACTCCCTCTCGGAACGGCGTGGAGTCGCGTCCGCTCCGAAGGGTTCTCAGGAGCGTTTCCACCGGGCTCGGAGGCGACACTCCGTCCCGCGAAGGCCCGGTTCGGGCCGCCGGCCCGAACCGGGCCAGAGGGAAGCAGTCGGTCAGGAGCCCGGGCGGGAAGCGGAAGCGGTCCGACTTCATGACGCTCGGCACCGGAGCGGCACGGTCCGGATCAGACGGGAGGGATGAGCGGCGGCGCCGTCCTGACCTTCTCGAGATGGTCGAGGATGGCCCGGCCGATCACCCGGCCGAGTTCGGGCGGTACGGCGTTGCCGATCTGCCGCCCGTGCCGCGTGAACGAGGCGGCTTCCCCGGGCCGGACGAACCGGTACGAGCGGGGGAACGTCTGGAGGATCGCGCCTTCCCTCAGGCTCAGCCCCCGGTCCTGGGTCGGATGGACGAACCGGCCGGTCCCGATGTTGTAGAACTGTGTCGTCATGGTGGGAGAGGGCTGCGCCGGGTCCATGCGTCCGTAGACCGAGCCGTACGTCGCGCCGGACGCTTTGCGGTGACATGCGAGTTTCAGGTCGTCCGGCCAGTCGGCCCAGGTGCCGCCGGGTTTGGAGGCCTTCGCGCGCTTCAGGTTGAGTTCCGTCAACTTGTAGGTCTTGTGGAGAGGATCGTGCGGATCCGTTTCTCCGACCTGCAGGGGTGGCAGGTCACGGAGGGCCTCGTGGACCGACACCGGATCGTTCCGGGTATGCGTCGCCGGAGGCAACGCGACCTTCCCCCACCGGGAGGCGAAGAGGACGAGGCGGCGCCTGGCCTGCGGGATTCCGTAGTCCGGTCCGAAGACGCGGTATTCGCTCACCTCGTAGCCGGCCTTCTCGAGCGACGCCTTGAACTCCGCGTAGATCGGGAACTTGCCTTTCGTAGCCAGCCGGACGACGTTCTCCATGCTCACCACTTCGGGTCTGAGAGTCAGGATCAGGTCCAGGAAAGCCTGGAGGGGCGCCCATTCGCTCTGCAGCTCCTCGACCGACTTGCCGATCTTGGTCTTGGCGGCCGCCGTGGAATACGGCTGACATGGCGCGCAGCCGACCAGGACCCGGGTCGCGCCCGGCGGGTAATGCGCCGCCAGGTCGTCCGCCGTCACGGTCGTGATGTCCGCGTGCAGGAACGTCGCTCCGTCGTTGTTCGCCTCGTAGGCGAAGCTGCAGCTGTCGTCCAGATCGTAGCCCGCCTTGACCTGCAAGCCGGCCTCCCGAAGGCCGTAGGTGAGCCCGCCGACGCCGCAGAACATGTCGACGGCGACCACCGGTCGTTCGGAAATTTGTAGACTGTGTCGCTTTTCTCCACTCATCGCGTCGTACCGACTATAGCCGCTCACGCCCCTTCGGGTGCCGCGCGACCCGACTGGAGCGCGCGGGTGCCGGGCAGGTCCGCCGTGGGATGCCGGGAACCGAGAGACCGTCGCGCCGGTCACCGACTCCAAGGATGCTCCCGCACACGGCACGGGCGTGTGCGGAAGCCGTCCCGGTCACGGGCGACTGCGGTATACGCCCTGGATCCCCACGCCGTCCATGTCGACGTCCGGAATCCGGAAGTTCCGCGGGTGAATCCACGTCCCGTGCATGGGTGTCGTCTCGTCCGGTCGGAGCCCGAAGAACCACGCCCGCTCGCCGGGTACGAACGACCAGCGGGCTGCGCCGGAGATCAGGAATGTCCTGCCCGCCTCGTCCCTGAGGGCCGCCCGGTCGTCGGTCGGATCTGTGGGCGAAGGCCTGCCCGTCACCTCTCCCCAGACGTCGTACGGTGCGACGGGTCCGTCCGAGGAGGTCTGCCCCCACCAGGACACGGCGCGACTCCGGTAGCCGGGGCACCGGTGTCTGACCGGGCACGGGCCGCAGTGAGGTCCGGGGATCGCGACGGCGGCCGCTTCGACCGGACGTCCGCTCGGAAACCTGACGAGGAGGTCGTCCAGCCGGGCCCGGGTGTCGGCCCTTTCGGACTCGCCCCACGGCACCTCCACGCGGTCGGCACCGTGGAGCCACAGCCGGACCCGGACACCCGGTTCCAGCGTCTCGAGCATCGTCGCGTACAACCACATCTGCCGGGCGAGGGGAAGACTCGGGCGGCCGCCGCGCGCCGTGACGCCGGACTTCAGATCCGTGACGTGCACTTCGGTACCGATCCGTTCGATCAGATCCGGGCGCCCTGCGAGACGCAGCTCCGGTACGTCGAGCCGTCGTTCGCGCCCCGTGGGGATCCGGGGGACGCGGTCGCCGGGGAGGCCTCGGGGCGGAGCGCGCCGTGACGGAGGAACGCTCCGAGCGGCGCCGGACGCCCAGGCGAGCAGCCTCGCCTGCCCTTTCCGCCAGACCGTGCGCCCCACGGCCCTCCGGAGCGGAACCAGCCCCGCCTGCGGCCAGAGCCTCCGGGCGGCCTCCTCGGTCGAGTGCAGGACCTCGTCGAACACCTCCGTGACGTCGTGCGCCGGCGGGCCCACCCGGGCGAGGCGGGCCACGGTCTCGTGAAGGACGGTCCCGAGCAGCGCCGCCGGGTTCGGCGGCAGCCGCTCGGCTTCGCCGAGTCCGTGCAGCTGCGACAGGGGACACCGTTCGAGAGCGTGGAAAGCGGACGGACTGAACCGCTCGGGGACGTGGACCGTCTTCAGGAGCTCCGGGAGGACCGGGGGGCGTGTGCCCCCCGGCGTCAACGGGCGAGCGTCGCCTGCTGCCTGATCCATTCCCGCACCTGCACCTGGCGCCGTTCGAGGTTGAACGTGTCCCAGCAGAGCGTCGCGCCGCCCGATTCGGCGGCCGCCTCCTCGTCGGCCTGCGCGAGGATCGTGCCGGCCGCCAGTTCGGCGTTCGGGTCCCAGTTCCAGAGGGGATGCGCGACGAGCACCCACGGCGTCAACCCGCCGCTGCTCTTCTTGATCCGGAAGGCCGGAACCTTCCCGCCTGCGAAGAGCATCGTCTCGCCACCGAATCCTTCGGCCATCTCCTCGGCGAGTCGCTCGGCGTCTTCCAGGTGGCCCTGCAGGCCGGGACTCCCGAAATCGCCGTCGAGGCCGCACGAGAACGTCGGGTCGAGCAGCGCCCTCAGGTACGTCAGACCCAGGCGCCAGTCCAACAGGCCGTGGTAGTGCTGGTTTCCGTACCTCAGGAGGCAGCGGTAGCACGCCGTCGAGCAGTCGCCGTGGTCGGGCCCTTCGAACTCCGACCGCGGATAGGCGGTCGCGTCCGTGAGCATCGACCGGGCGAACGACAGGATGCGGGGCACTGTCTGGCCCGGCGCGGGCTCGCTGAGGATCCGGCAGAATCCGGCGCCGTTGACCAGCTCGTCCGTGATCTGCAGGAGCGGGCGAGCCGGCGCGCGGCCGAAGAGACGCGGTTCCAGGACCGCCAGTTCCTCGGGCGCGATGTCGAGCTCCAGGGCCGCCCGACTGACGGTCATGAACGTGGCGGAGAGCGCCGCCGCGCGCACGCCCTGCCACCTCGACCTGGCGTGGTCCGACTCCTCGACTCCTTCGGTCCGCAGGGGCATGCGGTGCAGTGCGAGCGCGGGGTTCAGGGCCGTCGGCGCGAGGTAGAGGGAATCGGTCGTCTTGGGCGCGGCGAGCCAGACGGGGGGACGCTCGCTCGACTCCGCGGTGAATCCGTGGCGGTGCACGCCCGGTACCTCGGCCAGCTCCTGGTGCGGCAGCCGGAAGCTTCCGCCGCTCCGCGTGACCACCTGGTTCCCGCCGGTCGTCACGAAACCGGTGCCCGACCGCCCGCGGTTGAGGCGGTAGGTGCGTGCCCGCCCGTCGAACGCCACGTCGAGACTCGCCCCGATTGACGCACCGTCTCCCGGTGCCAGCGTGTACGTCACCGGCGCGATCGCACTGCCTTCGGCCTGGACGGTGCGGTGGCGGGCGCCGCCGCCCCCCTCCTCGTTGCGGGGCCGCCGGCCGAAATCGGTCCGGAAGCCGTTCGGGACCACGCAGTCGTGACCGCTGTCCTCGTCCAGCGGCGAGCCGCAGGCCCGGCAGGTCGCGTCCGGGGTCGTGTCGGCCGGGCCGATCCTGGCCCACGCGCTGCAGGCCCGGCATTGGGTCAGCCGGAACTTCTCTCCGAACGCGTCGTCCCGGAAGGCCTTGACCGGAACGACCTGCCCTTTCCTGCCGAACGGCGGCAGGTCGAGGTCGGGCGTGAATCCGACGGAGACGTACTCGAACTTGTCCTTCACGAGGCGCGCTTCGGGAGCGAACTCGTAGATGGCCACGTCCAGATCGCGGTCCACGCTGTCGAACTCGTCTCGACCGTCCACGCGACGGGTCCCCAGGTAGAGGTTCCGGACCCGCGTGGGCATGCCGTACATGGGCAGCAGCCCGGTCTCCGCCACGGCCTGCGCCAGGCCGGGCGCCACTTCCGCGGTGACGCCGTCCAGTTCGGCGATCAGTTCGTCCGGCGCCGGACGGATCACGGCGGTCTTGCCGTCCGCCGCGAGGACGCCCCGGAATCGCTCGGCTTCCCCGGCGGTCGCCTCCAGCGCCCCGCGGAGCCTGTCCCGCCACTTGGAACCGTTCAGGTACGTCGCGACCGGTACGAACTCGCCGTGGATGTCCGGCGGCGACATGAGATCGCCGGGATACAGGCGGTCTCCCGCCGCGCGGTCCTGCTGCCGGAGCAGCCCGAACGCGTCCACCAGCCATTTCTTGCGCAGGAAGCGCTGGGCGATGGAGCCCATGCTCTTGGTCAGGACCGGGGGTGGCGGCACGTCGCCCGTCATCCGTTCCGGATTACGGAAGTAATGGAGATCGTGGCTCTTGGTGCGGCAGACGGTCAAGGCCATGGAGAACGCCTGACCGCGGCGACCGGCGCGGCCGACCCGCTGCTGGTAGTTGAACCGCTGCGGCGGCATGTTGGCCTGCATGACCGCCTGGAGCGGGCCGATGTCGATCCCGACTTCCATCGTCGTCGTCACGGCCAGCAGGTCGATCGTGGCCTTGCGCTTATGGAGTTCCCCTGCCCCCGTCTCGATCTCGTCGAGGTCGTCATCCACTTGCTCGCCGTCTGCATGGCTTTCGTCGGATCTCGGCACGAAGATCCCCTTGAATTCCCGCTGCCGCGCGGCCGGGTCTTCGGTCTGCCCGGTCAGTTCCTCGCAGTGCAGGCGGAAGAAGGGCGCCACCTCGCTCGACTCGTCTTCCCAGTGGTCGACGGCCCGGTTCACCCGCCGGCCGAGGAAGTTGACGGCCCTGAGCGAGGCGACGGTCCCGAAAGGCGCCTCCGGCAGCTTGGCCAGGCAGCGCGTGCAGAGCCCGGCGCCGCGGTGCAGGTGGACCCGCGAGCAGGTGTCGCAGCGCCAGAAGCTGTCCTCGGGCCGCGCGACATGGAAGCGGATCCGGCTCATCGAGACGATCCCGCCGGCGTGGCCGGCCGCGGCAAGGTCGTTCAGGGCGGTCTCGAGGCGCGCTTCGCCGTCCGTCTCTCCCCAGACGGCCTTCGCGTAGGCCAGGACCTTGCCGCGCGCCGTCCCTCTCGGTCCGATCTCTCGCAGCGGATCGTCCTCGGAACGGTACTTGGAAGGATCGTACCGGTAGGCGTCCGTCAGGACCCGGATCAGCGCCGCGAGTTCCGAGACCCGGCCGTCGGTCCGCCGGCTTTCGGGGATGTCGGTCGGCCGGACGGTCACGTAGCCGAGGCCGGCTTCCTCGAACGAGAAGTACGTCTTGTTGAAGACGACGTCGGTCATGGCGCGCTGGAAGCGGTAGATCAGGGGGCGTCTCGCACTCGACAGCGCCTTGTTCTTGTCGGTATCCGCCTTCCAGTGGATCCGTTCGCCGCTTCTCAACTCGAAGAAGGTGTCCCAGTCGAAGAGCCGTTCGCGTGTTTCGTTGGTGGTGCCTTTGGGTCTGTCGATCCCCGCGTCGTCGTACGGGTGAACGCCCTGCCGGGCCATCGCGGCGATCAGCGGGCGCACCTCCTGCCCGTCAAGCGCCGCCGCCACGTTGAAATCGTAATCCTCCACGAGATCCGCGAACGCCACCGACGGGTCGTCGGCGGTCTTCAGCGCCGCGGTCGCCGCGTCGAGGCGTGCCCCGATCCCGGCCATGTCCCCGAAACGTCGCTCCACCGCCGCCCGCTCCATGTCGGCTTCCAGCTCGCGGATCTCGGCGGCCAGCTCCTCCGGCGTGCGGCGTGCGGCCGCGTGTTCCTGGAGGCAGACGAAGAGGATCTCGCGGCGCAGGTCCTGGTGATGCAGACGTTCGATGTCCAGCGCCGCCCTCGCCGCGTCCTGACGGCTGTCCGAGAAGGAGACCAGCTTCGGGGCGTTGCTCGGGTCGGCGACGCGCTGCACGTCGAACAGTTCGGTCGCCAGCAGCTGCGTGGTCTTTCCGAAACCGGCGCGGAAGTTGCGGACCGGCGAGAGTCGCCCCATGCCCTTCTGCCGGGGTTCGTAGTCCGTACCGCACTTGGGACAGGCGTAGGGGACGTGCGTCTCGGGGTCGTTCGGCTTCCGCTTGTGGCGGTCCGTAGAACCGGCGAGGCGTTCGTAGAGGAAACCGGGCACGGTCTCCGACACGCCCGGCGCCGCCGGACGGGCCGCGTTGCGGACCGTGACGATCCCGGTCACCCGGTCCAGGTTCCCGGCTTTCCAACTCTTGGGGCACTTCTCGGGGGCGAGGTCGGTAGGCCAGAACACCGCGTACTGGTCGTAGGAGAGTTCCTCGAACCGTTGCGACGCCGCGGTGTCGGGCAGTCCGTCCAGCAGCGGCTCGTGGGGCAGCAGCTCGATCTTCGGCGAGCGCGTGGACCCCTGCGACCGCATCCCGCCCACGAACAGCTCGCCGCAGCATTCGCAGTAGAGCACCTCGAACTGCCTCAGCATCTTCGGATCCTCGTCACCGACGTCGAACCGTTTCCGGCTCTCCCGTTCGATGCTGAGCCGACCGATCTCGGCCTTTCGGGCCGTGCTCCGTTCGGAGGCGGGCAGGCCGGCGTTCTTCCAGACCGGTGCGTACAGCCCCTCGACGCTGCGGAAGAACGTGTGGATGCGGAAAGACGGCGCCTCCGTCACGCGCCGGGCCAGCCCGTCGCCGCAGCCCCGGACGAAGAGGACCGCGCGGATCGCGCGCAGGGCGAGGTCGAACGGCAGGTCCTCCGGCGCCGGGTGGCCGTTCCTCAAGTCCCGGAAGAGGGTCCAGGCGAGCCGCCTGGCCGTCACGGCGCGGGTGCGTCCCTCTTCCGGATTCCAGCACGCGACGGCGACGGCGGCCGCCGCTGCCCTGGCGACGTCTGCGACGACGTCCTCGAGCGGCCGGTCGGCGTGCGGCACGCCCAGCTGCCCGGCCACGGCCGCCCAGCGCGTGGCCGCGTCCGGCATGTGCAGCGCGTCGTCGGCGGTCAGGGGACGGTCTTCCGCGTCACGCGCCCGGGACGCGGCGGTCTGGTCGAGGAGGTCGGTGAACGGCGTCGACTCCAGGCCTCCACGAGCGCCGCCATGGGCTTCGTAGGGAATCTCCTGCCCGGCCACGATGGCTGCCCGCCAGGCCGCTTTGGCGTCCTCCGGCGTCTCGGCGTGCGTGCCGAACCGTCCGAACATGTCCCACAGGTATTCGACGCTGGCGTCGGCGCCGGCCGCGCCGGGCGTCGTCGGGAGGGAGGCGCTGGACGCGAGGATCCTGAGCTTGTGCCGCTGACCTTCCGCCGTGAGTCCGAGGCGGTCGAGCAGGAGCCGCAGCAGGTACGCGACCTCGGTCCCGGCGGATCCGCGTTGGAGGTGCAGCTCGTCCAAAACGAGGTAGAAGTACGAGTCGGGTTCCTCCAGCCACGCCTTGGTCTGCCGGAAGATGTCGTCGTCCACTTCACGCGACAGCATCGCGCTGAGCATGCTCACGTTCGTGATGAGGAGGTCCGGGGGCGTCCGCTGCATGTCCCACCGGGAGATCAGTTCGCCGCCGTCGGTGGACGGGAACATGAACGGTGAGTCGTTCCCGAACGCGGACGCGGCCTCTTTCGGATCGAACGGGTCCGTGTGCCCGGGGCCGTTTCGCCAGGCGTACTCGCGCGCCTGGCGCTGCCCCAGTTCCGCCTGCGCCATCTCCCCGAACAGTTGCGTCTGCCGCCGGATCCGGCGGCGGAATTCTGCCTCTCGGACGCTCTTGAACGTCGCCGGATCGTCCTCGCCCGCGTGGTCGTCCGAGGCGGGCAGATCCAGCCGACCGTCGTCGGGGCTCATGTCCAGGAGGTGGCGGAACGCCGGGTTGTCCTCGTGGCCGGTGACCGGGCTCTTGCCGGTGTAGCGTCCGAAGAAGATGCGGTTGCCGCCGAACTCGCGGTCCATGACCGCCCGGGCCTCCCGGGAGTCCAGGGCCTTGCGCAGGCGGACCATCTGATCCTCCACGAGCGCGTTCATCGGGTACAGGATCAGCGCGCGGACGGCGGCCGGGCGACGTTCTCCCTGCCGGTGGGACACCACCGGCGACCGGCGGGGATACGCCTTCGAAGGTCGCCGTTCGGACGGGATCTCGGTGAACGAGGGCTGGAACTGCCCGTCTTCCTTCACCTTCCCATACGGCCGTCCGGTCGCGGGATCGGTCCACCAGCGCCGGGCCAGGAAGTTGGCGTCGGGCGCTTCCCACGTCGCGGCTTCGCCGGCGAGCGCGGCGAACACCGGCAGCAAGAACGATTCCGTCTTGCCCGAACCGGTTCCGGATGTGACGATGCCCGGCGTGCCGGGGCGTACGCCCCGGGTCAGCATCTGTATCTGATGGAGATAGGGCGCGTACTTCGCCTGCCGCGTGAGCGGCCCCGCTCCGGCGGCCACGGGAACGGACGGGAACAGGCCGGCCAGGACCAGCTCGACGAACGCGCGTCGGTGGGATTCCGGCGCGCCGCCGAGCGGATCCTCACCGGTGGCCGGGGGACGAACCAGGTTCTCGAACGTCCACTCGGACGGCATGTAACGGGGGAGAGGCTCCACGAGCGGTTCGGTGCACAGCGTGCCGGGAGCGCGCAGGAGCCTGCGCCGCTCGTCGGCGACGTCGGCGTCGCCGATGCGGAACGCCGTGTCGAGATAGCTCAGGTAGAGCTCGCGGATTCTGACGAAACTGCCGATCGGATCTTGCATGGGATCTCCAGCGGGAACGGGGACGTCCGAACGTCTCAGGACGGGAACGAGGGAGGGTTGAGGTACGCCGAGAGCGAGTCCCGGTACGGACCGGACAGGGGGTAGGCGTACCCGGTCACGGCGCCGTCTTCGGCGAGCGTCGGACCCGAGAGTCCTTCGCCGATCACGGCGCAGAGGCGACCGAAGCGGAGCGGCAGGTAGAGGCCCTGTGCCCAGGTCCGCTGGACGGGTCGTCCGGGATCGTCGTCGAAGGGGAGATCGCCGTATTTCAGCAGGTAAGCCTTCGTCAGGGTGGCGTTCCGGAGCTCGGAGCTGTAGAGGTCCACGCCGTCGCGACGGATCACGTACAGCGGGCAGGAGCCGGGATGACGGCGGAGTTCGACGGCGACGCCGTCCGACCCGCGCGCCGCGGCCGGTCGGAAACGGGACGCCTTCCAGTCCCAGACCCGTTCGCGGACGTAGGCGGATCCTGCCGGCCGCCGATCCCCGGGCGAGTCGTCCGGCGCCTGGACAGTGAGATCCGGGTCGAGCCACCGGAGCGGCGCCAACTCGAATTCGGCGGACAGCCGCTCCAGGATCTCCGTCTTCGAGACGTCCACCTGGAACACCGCCGGCTGCCAGGGGTTCGCGGCGAGGCGGCGGGTGACGACCGCTCCGTACCGCTTCGCCCGCCGGGCGAATTCGGCGGCGTCGAACGACGGCATCAGGCCGAGCAACGTCGCCCGGACCCGGCGGCCGACGGGATAGGCGACGAACCCCGGTCGGCGCGCGACGACGTACGTGACCGGCTGGGCACGCGCATGGACCACGTCCAGAAGTCCCACCTCCACCCAGGCCCGCAGCAGTTCGTACAGGGTGCCCGAGCGGTCGAACCGGTCGAAGCCCGTCGCGCGCGCGAACGCTTCCACCGCCGTGTCGAGGCGGATCCCGCTGCGCCGCACGGCCAGGGCCGCGAAGACGTCCACCAGCCGCCGGGTCCGGTCGTCCGGTTCCACGCCCGTCCAGGCGGCACCGCCGCCGGCAGCGGTGCCGCCCACCGTCTCGTCGGGCTCGTCCGCCCCGTCCCGCGCCCGGTCCTTGAACGACGCCAGGACGGCCTGCACCCGCGGGTGCCGCTCGATCGGATCCACCCGGTCGGGGCCGACGACCACGCCGACACTGGCGCTGCGGTGCACGGCCAGGCGCCAGACCTTCCGGTCGCGGGAGTGGGGACTCTTACGTGGCATGCGCGGCGTAGGCGAGTCCGGATCGCCGACGAACAGCAGCTGGGTCGGCCGGTCGGTTTCGCCGACGACCAGCCACTCGTGCGCGTCGCCGCGGCACGCGGCGACGTCGCCGAGTCGGGATCCCAGGTAGCGTACGTCCCGAACAGCTCCGACGAGGTCGACCCGTCGGCCGGGCGTCCGGGTCGAGACCCAGTCGGGTATCTCATCGGTCCGTTCGATTTCTACGGCGGCCGCGCCGCATCCTTCGAGCGCGTACACGCCGGATCCGACCGGCTTGTAGTCGTGCGTCAGGTGTCGGTGACCGAGAGCGAATTCGCAGCTGGCGGTGTTGTCGTCGCCGTCGGCGGCCGGCCAGCGCACCAGGGCCAGGTAACGGCCGGGCGCGTCGGCGAGGGGCGCGTCGGGCAGGACCCACTCGTCGGGGATATCCATGGACTTCGTGGCGGCGCAGACGAGGTTCCCGTCCACGTCCAGGATGTCCACCGACGAGGCGCCGGCGAACCGGATCCGCGGCAGGAAGCCTTCGAGCGCGACGTGACCGTCGTCGCCCCGCACGCCACCCACGATCCGCACGGACGGGGAAGCCATGGTGGCCTGCAGATGAGTCGCACCTTCCAGGCCGGCCGGAGCGTCCTTGGCGATGCGTACCCGGCAGTCCACGACCTGACTCCAGCCCTGGAGGAGGGCGGGTTCCCGGCGCCCGCCGAAATGGGAGACGAACGCCCCGACCAGGTCGTCGCGGACCAGGGCCATGTCCGCCTGCTCCGCGTCGGTGCCCGAGACCAGTTCGAACGCTCCGCCCGCCAGGGCACGGAAGATCAGGACGCCCCGCCTGAACTGTCTCGCGGGCCGAGCGGCGAGCGACCCTCCTTCCAAGGCCGCCGTCACGGCCGCCTGGACCGGATCGGGCGCCCCGGCGTCCGCCAGTCGGACGAGCCGGGTCAGGCCGTCGTGCTCGAACCCGAGCGGCACCGCCTCCAGCTCGGGCGGCAGCGCCGCGTCGTCCGGGCAGGCCAGGAAGGGGCGGAGCAGGTCCTCGTCGTCGTCGAACTCTGCGAGCAGCCGCACGTCCCAGGTGCCGGCCTCCCGGCGTCCGTGGAGACCCGTCCGGAGCGCCTCCTGCCGCACCGCCCTCCAGAAGGCGCTGTTCCGGACGTCGGCTCCGGTCTCGACGAAACGCTCCACGAAATGCTCGAGATCCTTGCGGAACTCCTGACTGAAGGACGCCTTCGCATCCTGGAGCAGCTTGAGCACCCGCCGCATGGGCGGCTCGTCACCCAACAGCTCGTTCGTCTCCAGCAGGTGTCGCAGCTTGGCCCTGTCGCGGTCGTGGGGGAACGCGAGGAACCACGACGCCCCTATGCGCTTGCGGAACGAGTCGCGAGGGGGGAGGACGAGCCGACGGATCCGCCCCGCCGGGGCGTTCGCCAGCGTCCACTCGGCGAGAGTGAGCCACAGGTCCGGTAGGCATTCCATCGCCTGTCGCCGTTCGAACACGGCGTCCATGCGTTCGTGGAACCCGCCTTCCCGACCGAACGGATACCCGTACGCGACCAGGCACGTCAACCACAGCATCCCGAAGAAACGGGGCGGAGTGTCCGACGTCGGTTTCCAGCTCGTCTCCTTGAGACAGAAGGTGCGGAACGATTCGCCGGGCGGCAGTCGCCACTTCAGGACCGCGACGAAACGAGCGACCACTTCTTCCGCGTTCGCGTCCGGGTCTCCCGTCACCAGCGCCAACTCGTGCGGCGTCGCGGGCAGCTGCTCCACCGCCGTCTCTCTTTCTCCCGGTCCGACGGAGAAGTAGTAGGCGGCGAGTCTGGCGTTCCATTCGTCATAGCTCCATACGCGCCAATCTCGGACGGCGGTCGGCTGTGCTCCAGTCATGATGTCCTCTCCCGAATCCGCCGACATCCATCCGGCCGACGTGAATTGATGCGACGTTCTAGCACCCGCCCCGACGCTTGCGGAGTCGATTTGACCGGCACCCGTCGGGGGCCTGCGAGGTGTCCAGGATCCCCATGGAGCGAACTGCGAAACGAATATGAGTGTAAACCGATAATGAAAAGTTTCACTAAATTATTTGCGCCCTCGTCGCCGGAAGGACTGTCGGGCGTCTCTCTCGAGAGCATGAAGCTCGGCGAAGATCCGGGGGAGACCCGATGCTCTAGCTTCGGAGCATGCCCGACCGACTCACGAAGGAGCAGCGCAGCGCCCTCATGGGCAGGGTTCGGCAGAAGGACACGGCCCCCGAACTCGCCCTGCGTTCCGCGCTCCACCGGCGCGGCCTGCGTTTCAGGAAGAACGTCAGAGGCCTGCCGGGATCGCCGGACGTCGTGTTCCCGGGCGCGAAGGTGGCGGTGTTCGTCGACGGCGACTTCTGGCACGGCCGGGACTTCGCGGCCTGGTCCGCGAAACTCCAGCCCTTCTGGAAGGCCAAGATCGAACGCAACATCGAACGCGACCGCGGCAACGTCGCCGACCTGGAAGCCCTGGGTTGGCAGGTCCTCCGGGTGTGGGAGAAGGACGTGAAGAAACGTCTCCCCGACGTGGTGGAAGAAGTCGCCTCGCTCGTCTCTGCCCGTCGCGCCACCCGCTGAGACACGCCGCGCCCCGCCCCGGCTCCCGCGCCGGGCGCGGCTCACTCGGCGGGCGAGAGCACGCGCCGATCGACGAGTGCCCGCAGGTGCCGGGCCAGACGCGCAGGGAGTCGGCCGCCGCGGATCAGCACGCCCAACTCCATGTTCCTGGACAGCGCCGCGTCCGTGATGTTCGCACTCGTCACCAGCGCGATCCTGCCGTCCGCGACCGCGCACTTGGCGTGCACGACTCCACGCCGTCCGGCTTCCTGTTCCGTCCACACGTACACGGTGGCGCCCGGTACGGCGGCGCGCATGGCCGAGACGCAGTCCGTGTCGAGTCGCCCTCCCAGCGTCGTCGGCGCTTCGAGCACGACGGAGACCTCCACGCCCCGGGCGACCGCGTCGCGGAGGGCGGCCGATACGGACGGAACCTCGTAGGCGACGAAATTGACGACCTGCACGGTGCGGACGGCTTCCCCGACCACTTCCGCCAGGACGCTCTCCGTGCGCCGCATCGGGACCTCCTCGGTCACGGGGCCCGTCCAGACGAGATCCACGCCCTCCTCTCCGCGCAGGTGTTCCGCCGTGGCCGCCGCGGCGTCCAGGGCCGCCGCCAACTCGCCGGGGGTGACCGTCGTGGCCGTCCAGGCCGCGACGAGTTCCCGCTCGAGCGCGGAGCCGCCTGCGGAGCGCGGGCCCGAGTGCTCCAGACGCTCGGCCAGCCGCCGGACGTGGCCGGGCGGCCATTCGTGCGCGACGGCCGCCACCGCTCGCCAGAGTCGCTGTCCGCTCACGTCACTCGAAGAAGCCGGCGTCACGGCATTCGAACGTGGGGACCAGCAGGGCCCGGTCCAGGTATCGGTTGCCGCGTTCGCAGGACGTTTCGGCCACGAACCCGCAGGCGTGGCAGGACGCCGAGTGGAGCGAGCGGTCCTTGCCGGGATCGTGTTCCGAGCACAGCGGGTCGGACGAGCAGACGTGGGACCGCCGCAGCGCCTGACGGATGATCCGGCCCAGGTTCTCCGGCTTGCCGAGTTCGACCAGTCCGCCCAACGTACCGTCAGAATCGGCCGCGGCGGTGTAGAGCAGCACGCCCGCCATGGGTGCGGACTCGTCGTCGTTGGAGTAGATGCGCTCCCGGATGCTGGCGGCGTTGTAACCGCATTCCAACGCGAACTCGCGGATCAGCAGATGCGACAGGGTGTGCAGCATGGCGTACCGCATGCCCGGATAGCGCGCTTCGGGATTGAGTTTCCGACTGGCGCGCCAGCCCTTGTGCCCCTCGAACAGGCGGGCGTCCCTGCGCCGCACCGCCGCCCTGTCGAGCCAGGCGCGCAGGGCCTCCTCGTCGAACCGGATGAAGACGCCTTCGCCGTGGACCTCGTTCGCGGGGACCCAGGGTGTCCGCCCCTTCGTGAGGCGGGCGACGCGTTCCTTGCCGTTCTCGTCGAACACCTCTTCGGGCGAGTCGACGCGGGTGAAACCCAACAGGGCGTTCACTTCGCGCAGGCGTTTGACCAGGGACACGGCTCCGAGCTTCCCGGCGTACTCGGACGGCACGTCGCAGGCTTCCGCCATGAAGTGCGGCCAGTCGTTGTCGCCGCCGTCCGGCGCGATCAGCACTTCCCATTCCGGGCGTTTCATCTCCTCCTCGGTGACGGGGCGGGCCTCCTGCGACTCTCCGGCCACGCGCCTGCGGACGGCCTCCCACACGTCCTCGGGCGCGTACCGGTCGATGTCCGGGTAACGGGCCTGCCGCTTGAGCTGTTTGAGGACGCCCCGCAGTTCGCCCAGGTCCTCGGCGTCCTTGATGTCCTCCCAGGCTTCCTGCACGAACTGCTCGACCGGGGCGTCGCCGGTCGGGATGGCGAGGGCCGACAGCGTCACTGGGAACCAGGCGTTCGTGGCGCCCAGGATCACCGGCCTGGCCTGTTCGGCACAGTCCTTCTCGAACGCGTCCAGGTGCGGGTGTCGGCCACGACAGGCCGGCAGCGTCTCCTTGCCTTCGCCGCCGAAGGCGTGGACCATGGAGCGGGCCTGCCCGCACCCGTCGCGCCGCACCCACAGGTTCTCCGTCTGGAGGGACGCGCCGCTCTCGAAGAAGCGCAGCGTGCCCCGGCAGGCCGTCGGGCCGCCGTGGACGAACCAGTGCCACGGGAAGTCGTCCAGGTGCCCGTTCGAACAGGCGAGCAGGAACCTGGCCGGTACGGCGTCGGACTTCTTGCCTTTGCCCTTCTCGCAGTTGGGATGGACGAAGCGGGTGCGTTCCGGCCGGTACCGGTCCGGTGCGAGTTCGAAGAGGCCGGAGTCGTACTCGGCCAGCAGGCCGCACTTCACGCAGCGCAGCCACCGCGGGAACGGACGGACCGGAACGCCTCGCAGCGCCTCCGGGGACAACGGGTCGACGTTGTCGTCCCCCACGGGAGGACGGCGCAGGCTCTGGACCTGCGGACCGAGTTCGTGCCGCACCGCGGCCAGCAGGCGCGGCTCGGCGATCTCGGTACACAGCCCCGCCTGCCAGTGGTCGAGCCCCATGGTCAGGACGGAAAGGTTCGGCAGGTCGACGAGCGCGCCCGGCCCGTACGTCCAGAGGAGTTGGCTCGGCCGGACCGAACCCACGGCCGTGTCGGCGTTCTTCGTAATGCGGTCTCTCCTGCGCCTTCGCGGAGGGCGGGCTTCCAGGGCGGCCCGTCCTCCACCTTCGCGCCGCTCATCACCAGACGGACGCCCTGAAGCGCTCCCGCAGTTCCTTCAGCCAGAGCTCACGCCATAGCGCGTTAGCGGACGTGGCGCGCGCGGTTGTGAAGCGGCCTCATATGCGCCTTCTCTATGGGCTTGGCGCGCGCCAACTGGGCCCGCAGGGCGTCTCTCACCCACGTGAAGTCCGGGTGTGCCTCATCAAACGGGATTCGCGTGTCTGTACAGGCGTATGGGGCAAACCGGGCATCCGTGCCCACCTCGGGCCACGCAGTGCAAATGGCCTTGAACAGGCCCCCGCTGTTCTGCAGGAAGGGCCGGGCCGCGAGCAGAAGATCCACGAGCACTGTCACCGGAGCGTGCTGGGCCAGCGCCTCAAAGCTGCCCCGGGTACCGTTCACCCGCCACTCTTGGCCGTCCACGCTGACGCCCTGTAGGTGCAGGCCGCCGACTTGACGGTCGACCAGCAGTAGCCCTTGCATCGGGTCGCTAGTTGCCTGAGCGCGACGCTCTGCATTCTGTGCACGCTGCTCGTCTCGGCGCCAGTAGCGCTTTTTGCACTCTACCGTCGCTTGAGACTTGAGCAGCGCCCGGTTCATAGCCCGGATGCACGCTGCAGCCGTCTGATCACAGCAGACCTCCTGTACCAGAATCGTGAGCGGGCGCAGCAAGTGCTGCGCCCGCACCACCAGATCCTGTGGTGTCAGCACAAGGGTCTGCCCCTCAAGATGCACCTCAACTCGGCCATCAGACCAGCAGCCGGTGAGCTGCGCCGAGTGGCCTTCAATGACCACCTGCACTTGCAGGGGCCGCCGGGCATGCGCCAATCGCCGCACTGTGTTCGACATGATCCACTGTACTGGTTGAGGCAGAAACGTGAAGCCCCATCTCAGCCGAGGAGCAGGTGCTCGCGAACCTTGGCGACGATCTGCCGGAAACAGTTGAACGCCAATTTGACCGCGTGCTCCAGCGGATGAAGGTGGAAGCGAGCCGTTCCGGCTCGCTGTCGGCGCCACTCCAGCACTTCTTGAAGGTAACTGAGAGTTACCGTCCGAACCTCTTCGTCACCTACCGGGTGCAGGGATTGCCCCGGACGAATAACGACCTGGAGCAGTTCTTCGGCGCGGCGAGGTATCACGAACGTCGCATCACGGGTCGGAAGGTGGCGGCCCCTGGCACCGTGATTCGGGGGCAGGTTCGGTTGATTGCTGCAGCTGGAACCCGCCTGTTAGCCCCGACCGCCGCTGATCTTCAACCCATGTGCGTGACGACCTGGCGGATGCTTCGTCAGCAACTGGAGCTTCGCCATGAGGCTCGACGGGAGCAACTGCGGTTCAGACGCGACCCGGTGGCCTTCCTTCAGCGCCTCGAAAATCAGTATCTCAATCCTGATTTGGTAGTTGGCTGGAACTATGCCCGACAGGGAACGCCTTGAGGCCGTGACAGCCACGCTCGCAGCGTCCAAACGCGATCGGTCAGCCCAATCGCCATCGCCGGTGTGCGCTGGAGGT
>NZ_BAAADB010000034.1 GCF_039522025.1 Deinococcus depolymerans
CAAAGCAGCCGCTCATCGGCGGCGCCTTAAGACGCCACCGGCCACCTTGTAAAGACCGTGAGCAACGGCCGTCGAGGGCTTAACGGGGGTTTTCGGGTGATTGAGGCTATAACGCGCTGCACGTAGACCGGGGCCCAGCGCTGCTGGGCCTGATGGCGAAAACACGTTTGGAACGGGGAGAACCAAGTCGGGAAGTGACGAGTCCACCGGGGGCGTCGAGCACGCTTTAACAAGAAGGCCAGCATCGCAGATGCTGGCCAGGACGAAGCTGATGAATATTCCCCGAAGTACAGTTAGTATCAGGTCTTGGCCTTAGCCAGAGTTTCCACCGGCAGGAAAAGACGATTTTCAGAGTGTCCAAACGGTATAAATCCATAATGTAAGTAGAAATCTCGCGCATTGTCGTTTAGGGCATCGACCACCACCACGGCTATGCCCATCTCTTGACTCTGAGCGAGGATGCGCCCTAACGCGTCACCCAGCAATCGGCCACCTAGTTTCTGGCCTTTCAGGTCGTCAGCGAGCGCCAAGCGGCCAATCAGGCTTGCCGCCACGTCCGGGTAACGGGGGAGCTTCTTTCGCTTCGTTTCTGGTATGCCCTCCAATTGCACACTGGTGGCCGCCAACGTGTAGTAGCCGAGAATGCGCGCCGGTTCCTCTACCCGCGTCATTACATAAGCAGCTGCCGCGCGGCTCTTAATGTCCTGTGTTGCCTGTCTTTGCAAATACGTATCCAACGACGGCTCCCCACAGGAAAAACCCTGCCTGTCATGCACAGCAGGATTAAGCGGGATGAATTGCACAGGGGATTCTTCAGGCACAGGTTAATGTACTCGGTCAGCCGCCTTGCTACGCATCAAGTTGCGCAGGGCTTCGTTGGGTGCTGGCGGCGATAGAAGAGCTTCGACGAAACGGACACTCTGATCATGGGTCAGCTGGATCACGGCGTTATCGCGAATAACCTTCACTGCTTCCCGGTGCGCCACACTCGCCAGAAAATCCGATACCGTCACACCCTGCAAGTTAGCGGCGCTCTCAATAATTTCTTTTTGACGTCCAGGAACGCGAAATTCTAGGCGGGCGTCCTTGGCCGTTTTTTCTTTGGTTGCAGTCATTTCACCCCTCCTTCTTCGGCAAAGAAATGGCTAGGTTTTTTAGCCGAAGATTACTTCTAAAAAATAATGTACGGCAATTTGCCGGACAAATCAAGTGGGCGCAGGTGAATTTTCTCTACGACGGTAGGTACGCTTGATGAGCGCAACCTGCATGGCGTGCCTGAGCGCAAGTTCCGTGACCCATTCCTTGTCCTTGTAGGTGAAGGTCAGCGGTCCTGTGAACCTATGGCGCAGACAGGTGTTGGGCGTGTCGACATCCAGGACCTCGTGATCTGTTCTGGCGTGGGTGGGGCCTTGTGCACGAAGGTGCCGTTGGCCTAGAGCCGGTTTGGGAATTTCACGCCGCTCTGGGTGAGCAAATACCATGAAGAATGGCCTCTCAGACGTATGGTTCCGACCTCACCGATGACGAGAGGGCGCTGCTGAGCGAGGTGTGGCTCCCACGTGGCCTGACCCTAACACTTGGACACTTTCGAGTAGAGACTCGATTCAAGGACGAGCGTACACTGTCGTCTTCCCTTTTTCACCCGGCCGTCATCCCGACCACCGGTCTCCTTAGCCCACTCATCCGGTGTCCAGTGACCCAACGACGAAAGAGGCCGCCCAGTGTTGTGGAACGTACGCCAGGACTCCAGAACCACCTGAGCATGCAGCTGGCTTGCTCCGCAAAAACTGCATGGTGTGAAGTAGAGAGCCGGACTTGCCTGGGCCGACTCTTCTTCAAATACTGAGTCAGCCCATCGCGTTATAGCCTCAATCACCCGAAAAACCCCGTTAAGGATCTCATTGTCGTCCCAGTCGTTATGGACGCGAGCAGTCAAGGAAATTCAGAGATCGATGGGGAAGTTCGTACTTTTGATCTGACTCTGTTGGCGAATCCGGGTGAGGGCGCCCAGACTCCGCATCTCTCGTTGCCGCGTTGTGATTATCCGCCCCGCCGAACAGCGGTTTTCGAATTTGCCAACAAAGTCGATTGAGGCTACAGCGCCTCTCACAGTTTTGAGAGGGCTGACGATGTACCATTTGTACAAGTGGTACAGGCGTACCATTAGGATGCAGTGTCCCGACAGGGGCCCTACCAAGCTGCACCGCAACAAGGAGATACATGACAAAACATCCCACCAGTTCCTACCCGCCGAACAGCAGCAGCAGCCCGTACCGGTTGACTTAGCGCTTCGACAGGCCCGCATAAGGGGCGCCCGATTCAACCGCGTAAGCGGATCCGCGCACCCTCAAGCCCTCTAACACATACGGCGCTCGGTTAATGCCGCAGCCAGCGAGGTAAGTATGACCACCACGGTCGAACCCAAGAAGCGTGTCAGAGATCCAACTCTGACCGCAGCCACGACAAAGGAAGCTGAACAGACCATCTTCCCCGCCAGCGAAGCAAGAGCGAACTTCATGGAAGTGATCAGCCGTGTCCGATACGGACGCGAGCGCTTGGTGATCACCAACAAAGGCAAGCCCGCCGCCGCGCTGGTCACCATGGAAGACCTGGCTATTCTTCAGCTTCTGGATGACGTGGACATCCAGGAGATCCTCAATGAACGGCTCAAAACCCTCGAAACCACAGAAAGCATCGACTTCGACGACTACGACCGTCGCCGCTCCGCTCGCCGTTAGGCTGGCGATGCATCCCGCTCTGGAGAAGGACCTTGATGCTCTCTCCGACAAGCACTACAGGCAGGTCAAGGCGAAAATCGACGCCCTTCGCACCAATGCTCAGCCCGCTGACCGCCGCCCCATGACCGACTATCCCGGTGTGTACCGGATGGACTCAGGGGAATACCGCATCGGCTGGACCGAACATAAGACCGCCACCGAACATGTGCTGACGATCGTACTGGTGGACCGACGTAACGACAACCAGTTCTACAAGGCCATCAAGCGTCGCCTGCACCTCTGATATGTGGCATTTCGGAAGTCGCCTCCAGAACCAAGCTGGGGGCGTTTCTTACACCCCTGCGCTTGCGGACTAATTCGTGTATATCCCTGATATTCATTTTCCGGAAATACGGAAAACTTTCCGGAAGTCCGTAAACTTGTCCTGAAGGGGAGACAGACTCTACTCTGCCTGCATGAAAGTGTATGGAGTCACCAACGTGAAGGGCGGCGCGGGAAAAACGCACACAACCGTCCACTTAGCTTTCCAGGCCGCCGCGCATGGCCAGCGGGTTGCCGTCCTGGATCTCGACCCCACCCGGCAGAGCGTGAACTGGATTGAGGTAGCAGGTCTGGGCATTCCGGCGCTGCACATCGACATCAAGCAGGCGGACCTTGAGGCCTACATTGCCCAGCTGCGCGACGAGGGAGACTTCGACGCGATCTTCATCGACACTCCCGCGAACGACCGTGACGCCAGTCTGGAGACCCTGATGGTCAGCGACATCGCCATCATCCCCGTCGGCGTGGGCAGCAGCGACACCGGGATGCTGGGCACCACCGAGCGGCAGGTGAAGCGCGCCCTCCAGCTGCGCCCGGACCTGCGACCGTACATCCTGATCAACCGTGGCAAGTTCGCGCCTGCCCGCGAGCGCCAGACCGTCGAGGAGTGCGAGAAGACCGGCTTCCCGATCCTGGAAGCCCGGATCCCGCTGCGCGGCGACTACCAGGCGGCCGCCGGCAACCGACCCGATGGGCACCACTACGCCCAGGTGTGGCGGGAGCTGAACGCATGACCCTGAAATCACCACCCGCCAAGAAGGACAAGGCCAGCGGCCCGACCATGCTCGACAAGAACCGCGAGGTGGAAGCGCAGCAGGAAGCTCAGGCCGCGCTGGTCCTGCCACCGGAAGAGACCATCCCGACCGGGAAGTTCACGGTCAGCCCCATCCGCCTGGATGTCCTCGACGAGTTCGAAGAGGTGTACGGGAAGCTCAAGAAGCAGCGGCGCACGCTCAAGCGGTACCAGCTGGCGGAGGCGCTGCTGGCCAGCCTCGAAGACCCCGCCGTCCTCGCGGCCGTCATTCAGCGCCTGAAGTAAGCGTTGACGTGGCCGTCAACGCATGGCCCACTGGAGCACGCCCAAACCCCGCATCGTCATGTGCGGACGGATCCGCCGCGAGGTGTGGGAGGCGCTCGACGCGTTCGTCGAGGATGCTCAGCAGGACGGCATACCTCGACTCCAGCGGCACCACGGCAGAGCGCCGGAGTATGCCCCCTGGATTTTGGTCGGATTTTCGTCACACTAACAGTACGTAGAACGTTGATGGAGATATTGAAGCAGGATCGCCTCGTCTGACTAGGAGCAGCAGAGATGCCCCAATCCGCGAACTATCCCACGATCCGAGATCCCCGTACCGGTCGCCGCCGCCGGCTCCACCGGGTAGTTGCCGAAACGCTGCTGGGCCGTCCGTTGCTTGCCAGTGAAGTGGTGCATCACCGTGACGGCGACCGCACCAACAATGCTCCCAGTAACCTGATCGTCCTGCCCAGCCAGAGGTACCACGCGCACATCGAGTACCACCTCCGCTGTCAGCGGCGTGGGATGCCCTTCCTGTTCCCTGAACTCCTCATCGGCGTTCTGCAGGAACAACCAGGGACGCTGTTCGAGCACCTGTACTGACGACCACGTCGAATCTCTGGCCTCCGCCGGCGGCCCGCAGAGAGATCGGTGATGGAGATCTTCAAGTCAACTTCGCGTGACTTGCGACTGCTCAATGCTGGAGAGCGGGGGACCGGCGCCTGGACGTTTTTCGGTGGCAGATTCGGAGACCGAAGAGAAACCCCTGAACACTACGTTTTCACGCGTGATCAGGGGCCCAACACAGGGAATGGCTCCCAGTGTTGTAATCAGAATTTAAGGAGCGCGACTACACTCCCACGGTGGTATCGGCCGGACCGGATGTGAAGCGGTCACCCGGCACAGACGTCTGCTGAACTCCAGAGGAACGATCCCTGGGCAACAGACACCCCGAACACGGTGACAGGAAGAACCCAGAAGCAGGTGCCTCCAGCCAACTGGAAGTGATCCAGCAACTCGGGAAAGAAGTCGGAACACGGAACGCCAGAGGCGCCCTGCATCCTGCACTTGAAGTGATTCCTTCCAAACGGTGAACCGCACATCCACGGGGAAGGAAACGTCCACTCGTAGCCCCGCATGGAGAGCTTCTGCGGACTGGTCGCGTACCAGTCGAGTGGGGTGGGTGGTGCTTGTGATTCCAGCTGCCGAATCCGATGGTCTGGAGTCGGTGGCCGGTGCAGATTTGACCACACCCTGAGGAGGAGTCACCCTCTTCCTGATGCTGACGCTCTGGGGGCCAACCCGTTGCGTCCTGGTGCTCGGCACTGCTGTCCGTAAGTCCTCGCAGATGTTCCCAGTCATGCCTGCGGCATGACCTTTTACCGATGGCAGTTTTCGGCCTGGATGAACCAGTCGACAGGGCTCGATGCGCAACCGCATCTTGACCTGTTTGAACCTCCTCTCCGCCGCTCCCACTCCTGGCCGCCAGTCCCTGAAAAAGGACAGTGATGAATTGCCAGGAGCTTCCCACGTTAGCCATAGTTTCCGTCCACCGAAGTGGAGATGTCGCCCGATCAGCATCCAGGGACGATTCGCTGTGCAGTCAGTGGAAATTCCACCTTTAGCCCCGCAAATGTTCCGAACTCGGGGTTTACCCTCGTCCCTGTTGTCCACGTCTCTCGACGGCCCTGAACTGTCGCTCAGGTTCTGACCACGTGCATCCTCAACCCGAAGGTTGAACACCCTGAATCCGCGGTCCTCGCGGACGTGACTGGCTTGAGCTATCCGCCGATCTGCCCAGGTTGCCCCGTGCAGTACCACAGCACCCTTTGCGTGCCGGTCATCACCCGACATCACGCTGTTGCTGCTCATGCTGTTACCAGCATGCTGACGCCCACCAGCAGGGGGGAAGTTGCACCGTTCCCAGCGCCCCATCCCATCATCCCAAAATGGCCGGGTTGCGCGTGTCACCACGCGGCCCGTGTCCGTGTCGCCCAACATCTTTAACCGCTTGTGGGGATTAGGTAGAAGGAGGGAGTTGCACCCTCCAGCCCCTGTTGCAGCCGCGCCAGCGAGTTTTGCCCAGCACGCAGCTACGTCGGTTTGGTCATGGTGGCGAGCCATGCCCATGGTTGTCTGCGAGGACAGCACCATGGGATGAGCGTACGGCCTATGTGGCCCCAAATAGGAACATTCATTATATACATTGAAATTAGCCCGCTGGGACGCATTTTTTGAGTTTCCAAAAAGCTCAGGCTCAATGCTTGTACTTGGTTCAGAAGTGAAGATGGGTTGACTTTCAACCCACGCGTCATGGCGTTTGGCAGCCGTGGCCGACGCCTCAAGTGTGCGCATTTGCGGCGCGATACGCGTCGGTAAATCGAGAAACTCAACTGCACAGCATAACTGAGGTGTGCGATACCACACCACCGTTACCAGCGGCCTGCAGTGTATTGCCCGCCTCGCGCGGGCCTCCCCTCAGGTCGCCACCATCCAGGCCCCTCTCAGCAAGGCACTCCAGGTGGCTAAGCGGCAGGCAGACCGCTACCCGACGATCGGCGCGACCCATGGCACCCGGACTGCCCTAAGACGGGTAGAGATGCCTGCCGTGCAGCTGGTCATCCTGCCGCCGAACAAGGACACGATCACCCTGGTGCTGCTGTCCAACGTGGCGCCGGACGAACGGGAGCAGTGGCAGCTGGCCCTTGACCCGGATTGGCCCCTGCGCTGGCGCAATTACCAGCTGTCCACCGGTCCGACGGGCGCGATCACCTGGCGCCTCAGCGGCGCAATCAGGGAGCATTACCGCGTAAGGATCAACCGCCTCATCACGGGTCGTGGCGGCAGGCCAGGACCAGGGGAACGGCCGTACCAGTACCCACCCGAGACAGCCCGGACGCAAGTCCTGCTGCTCGCCGAGCATCTGCAGCGTTATCCGGGGCTGGCAGGGATACGCCGGGACGTCTACGAGTTGGCGCAGCACAGCACCCGCGTCTGGCGGAGCACGCATCCCGACCAGCCTTATCCGCACTGGCCGACCATGCCGTACCTGCCCTATCGACAGCCACAAACGGCCCCACTCTCGGATCTCAGGGAGATACCAAATGAGCAAAAAACGCACCGATAAGACCATGCTGGCGGACAAGATTGTGTACCTCGTGCGGGTGGGCTCACGCGAGTTTGACGTTGATGCTGCAAGCGCCGACGAGCTCGCAGACAAGCTGGCCCCGCTAGCGGGCCTCGAACTGGCGGAGATCACTCCTATCGCTCAAGCCATCTATGGCCGCGCAAAACGGTTCGATTTTGATTTTTGGAGCATTCGCCGCATCGGCATGCGGCGATTTGTAGCGGACGACGGGGCCCGACTTCCCGGCCAGCTGCCCCCCCGGAAAGGGCGCAAAACGGCGCCGACTGTCGAGGAGTGGGGGGCCGTGGAACTCCCGTCAGACGACATCAAGTTGCTTTGAAGTCCATCTAGCAGCAGTCGGTTCAGGTGGGTATGTGCATAGGCGCATACCCACCTGAACCGACTTTATTGTGCTTGACTGATCAGCAGTTTCCGGCCTAGGACGATGACCTTGCCCCTGTTTCCGGTGCCAGTCTGATTGCAAATCAAGCATAGATTGAGCCGCTCCTCACGTCGCCGGTCACGCGGTGCAGCGTGACGCGGAGGGCCCGCCCGCAACTAACCTCTCGGTTCGTTGGCCGTGTTCAAGCCGTGCTGGGAACAGAACTCTTCACATGACCGCTCCCGCCGGGGGCGTGAGGCGCAGCGCGGCAGATGCGCAGAACGCGGCCTCACCCGACGGGTAGCGTGCGGTATGGGTCGCCTTCGCACGCTCCGCACCGCGCGGCTCATTCAGTTCTGGTTCAACCTGATCTTCACCAGTCTCGGCGGCCTGGGCATCCTCGCGGCGGTGCTGATTCCGAACCTGCTGGCCGCGCGGCAGAAGGCGGTCGAGCTCGGCGGGGTGGCGCCCGGGGGGATCGGCTCAGCGGAACTCGGGCTGATCCTGCTGATTGGCGTACCGGCGCTGCTGGTCCTGCGGGGCCTGTCGCGCGGCCAGGACATGACGGTCCTGCGGGACCGCGTGCGGGGATGCGAGAAGGTCCTGACGCCCGTGGGGCCGCGGTCGGTCGGGGGGGGACGCGCGGTGCTTCCTCCCGGGTGAGCGGAAGGCCGCGTCGGTGATGCTTCTGCCCCCAGATGCGGAGGTGAGCACTCCGGATGAGGCGACGCGGATCGTTGACGACGTAATGCGCGAGGCGGGCCTGCTCGACCACACATCCGACCGGCAGCTGCGGGGGATGAAGGGGCTGGAGGTCACCGTGACGCTCGCCCGGCCACTCCCGGTGCTGCGGGTCGTGAACCGGTCGCGCTGCACGGTGGAGCAGGTGACCCTCCGGACACGCTGGCTCGGACGGGACCTGGGGGAGTCGAAGTACTGGACGGGCAGACTGGACCCTGGGGAGGCCATAGAGGGCACCGTGTCCATGCGGATCTTTCCGACAGACCCGCTCATCACCCTGGCCAGCGTGATGTTTCACGACGGGGACTGGCCGGACTCGGCGTGTGCGGCACCGTGACGCCGCTCCGCTGAACCGGGCGCTGCCTGAATCGGGGGACCAGGGCGCGCCGGTCCGGGGTGATGACCTGGCGCGCACGAGCGGCGGAGGTTCCGCTGGGTGTTGTGGTCGGGCGTGCTGCTCGCCTGCGGTTTCCCCTTTCCTCCAGGACCTGCCCATTCTGGTGGCAGGCGCCAGGGACCGCCTGAGGACAGGAACGCCGCGTCCCCTCCCATCCCGCACGCCGTCATGGGCTTGACGAGTTGCGACATCCGCCAGAGCTGGACTGGCAATGACGTCAATTTACAGGTCGTTGTAGAAGTTGTAGACCGCTTCCCTTGGGTCAAGGTCTTCAGATTCCAGACAGGCGCTGTTGTAGGGGTATTTGTCGTTCTGACCAGATGGACACGTATACCCAATAAGAATTGGCTCTGCATCATCTGCGTTTGCGAAATAAACCGCATCTGGTCCGACACCTTCGTACTCGTTGGTAAGGGATAGGAAAAGGAGGCGTTCCTTTCGTTTCCTGTTTTCGAGAACGATCATTTGTGAATAATGGGTTGCCCGGACCAGTTCGCCTCGCATTGTCGTGAACTCAACACCTTTGGCGAACCGTCTGACCTTGTTGCTCATGAATTTCGTCAGGGTAATGTCGAACTTCCCTTCATTCAGCGCTTCTCTAGCATAGCGTTTATTAGCCCGCGCCTGGGGATCAACCGGGTGAATCACGGCCAAGCTACGCCCGCCCTCATCAACATGGAGCCGCGTAAAATCTTCCTCGAAACCATAGCGTGGAAGGGTCTCGTTGACGGCGGACCGAATATTCTGCCCCGAGTCATCGGAAAAGGTCACCTCAACCGAGGGTGTGCGTGGGGGCTGCGACGTCTCTGCCGCCACCGCCTGCGTTGCGCTCGAGGTCTGGGCCTGACTGTTACCGTCGGGTTTCGTCGAGCAGGCTACGATGCCGCAGGAGAGCAGCACGCATGTGCCGAGCAGAATTCTCATGGGCGCATGTTAGCCGTCGGCCCCTACACGTCCCCGTCAAATAGGTTATGCGGGCAGATCTGGCGCGCCGCACCTCCGCCAGCGCAGGACGCCGCGTTGACCCTCATGGGATCCGCTCAATGTGACCACCGAAGGGTGTTTATTCCTGTACGACGCAGTCCACGGCGCGCAGCGACTAGGCCAGGCACCTGCATTGGTCAGGTGCAGACGACTGTCAGCGGCGTGACGCACCCGCCGGGGGGGGACAGCTGGGGGAGCGGCGCGTGCGGTCCCCCGGTGACGCGGTTCGCCCTGTGGAGCGTCGCCCGCTCCTTACGGCAGTGTTCCCCCATGTGGTGGGTGCACGCGGCTGTATACCGGGCGGCGACGCTGCATTTGGCCGGGGACCGCCACGTGTGGCCCGTGAGATTCGCCGTCATGAACACGTGGGTCAGATCGCAGTTTGGAGGCCAACTGGGGGCGTCAAGGCTGGGCGCTGGCGCTTCCCGCGGGCAGGTGCGGGTGCCCCGCGTCCAGCGGGACGCTAAGGTGAGCGGTACATGAAGCGCTTCTTCACGTCCGTGCTGGTCTCCTCCACCCTGCTGACCACGTCCACGTCACTTGCCGCTGCAGGCGCCCCCGCTGCCCCAACCCCGGCGCCCACCGTGAAGGTCAGTCCGGACGGGCAGTGGGAGTACCTGGTGATCTCGTTCGGCAAGACGTACTTCAGTTCCGCGGCGGACATCGCCGCCAAGCAGTCGGGACAGGGCAAGTTGATGCTGTTCGGGCCGTTGGGAGGCGTGGTGGCCAGTGAGGCGCTGGACGTACAGGCACAGGTGGACACGCTAGGCCGGTACGGGTGGGAGTTGATCACGGTGCTGGGCGCGATCGGCGGGGATCAAGAGTGGGTGTTCAAGCGGCGCTTCGATCCGGCGCGCGCAGCGAGTGAGGCCGCACAGATCAAGAAAGAAGGCGCCGCGCTGGCCGCTGCGCGAGAGCAGGCGGCGAAGGATGCGGCGGCGAAGGTGCCGGCGACGGAACTGGTGGACCTAGATGCGCAGGAAGCCCGGGCCAAGAGAGACGCGACGGAGAAAGCCGTGCGGGATGGGGTGGCGGCGCGGCTCACGCTACCCGGCTGGCCAACTGTAAAGTTGGACACGAGTGGCCTGTATGTGTATTCGACGTCGAGCGGTGGGGTCAATACGTCGGGGTCGGTCACGGTGACGCTGGACGCCACGCCGCGGGCGCTGTCGGGCAACACGTACCGGGGCTCACAGGTGACGGCGTTGATTGAGGAGTACCTGCGGACCCTCGCCGCGCAGGGACGGAGCGTGGAGAAGTCGAATTACAGTTCGTGCGTGAACGGCGGGACGGCGTTCAAGGTGGCGGCGAGCGTGAAATTTAATGGGGAGTGGCGGGAGGTGAGCGCGTCGTACCTGAGTGCGACGTACTGCCTGAAGTGAGGAGGGGCAGGTCTGATCCGTCAGGGATACGCCTCAGGACGAAAATTGGACGTCCTACAGACGCCGGAAGGACGAGCGGGTTGGGTGTGATGCATGGATACCCTGCTGACCCCGCCACTTCCCCGCGCGCCCCTGCGTGACGATGCCGAGGCGCGCAGCCGGGCGACGGGCACATCGACGCGCGGCAGCTGGCCGCCGTGTACGGCCTGAACGTCAAGGACATGGCGCTGATCATTGGGCGGGACCCGAGCGGCCTGGCCCGGTGGCCCGACAGTGCGGGCGTGCAGGAGGCCTTGGTGCCGCTGGAGGCGCTGGCGGTGCGGCTGCGGGCGTACTTCGGGTCGATGGAAGTCAGCCGCATGTGGCTCCAGGCGCCGAATCCAGCGCTGGGGAGCGAGGTGCCGATCAGCCGCCTGCGGGCGGGGAAGGTGAAGACCGTGCAGCGGCTCTTGCTGATGGCGCAGACGGGAATGCCCGTTTGAACCTCGCGGCACTGAGGTCCGTCACGCCACTGAACCTGGGTCTGTTGCAGACTTTGACCTTGCCCCTGTTTCCGGTGCCAGTCTGATTGCAAATCAAGCAGCAGTGAGCCGCCCCCAGATTTGTGGCCAGGTCAGGCGAACCTAACTCTCCACTTCATACCGTCCAGTTTTTGGGGGGCAGACCAGGGGCATCGATCGCATCGAGTTTTAAGGGCGTAATCTCATGTGCAAATGGGTTTATGAGTTTTATATTAGTAAAGTTCAAGTGCTTGTCACGCTCCGTCAACCCACCCGCCTGAAGTCCTTGTTGATCAGGTACTGCATCACGGTCTCGCTGCCATCAAGCTCAACATAGCCACCGTCCACGGCCGTCACAGTGACGATGCGGCCTGCCGTGTGCTTGTGCTCCCAGATGGTACCGACTCTCACGACATCGGCGGGCTGCTCGGGCTCGGGGGTCACAGCAGGTTTAGCCTGAGGGAAATTCGCCCCACCGGACACATCCGTGTCCCAACTGCGTCCGCTGCCTGCCTGTTGACCCTTCCGGATTTGTGCACCGACCTCTTCGTCAAGAAGGCGAATGATGTACGTCCATTGATTGCCGGACCCAGCATTTTGGCGCCCCAGAGAGATCAACTCGGCAGCCCGTTCTGGCGTGATCTGCATGATCCAGCCGCGACGCCCGCCCGCCTTCAGACTGGGGGGGGTCTCTTGCATCAAGGCGTTGAGTCGCTTCTCACCACCCAGGGCGGGCAGCAGCAGGGCGCGGGTCGCTTCGGGGTCGTGGGGTTCGTCCTTGAGGCCGGACAGGGCTTCCTGGGCATCCTGTGCGGTCAGCGGGCCCACCGCACCGCCCAGAACCTCTGGCACTTCAGTGACCGTTCCCAGTTCCTGCCCTTCAGTGACCTGATCCCCGAACAGGAATTTCAGGTCCGAGTCCGTGACGGCCGCGTCAGCGGCCCCGCCGTCAGGCGGCAGCACGGCCACACCAGCAGCGGGGCTGGTCTGGCCGCCTGCTGTTTCTCGCGCAGCGAAAGAGGTGGTGACCGGCGCGCTGCCGGGTTCGACCACCGGCGCGCCCTGGGGCTGGTTCGCGCGCGCGTTTGATTCCAAGTTGTATTCACCACCTGTCTTTTTAGGTGTGTTTAAAGAAGTGTCTTTATACGTACCGATTTCCGGTACACCCCCTGTACCGACTTTCGGTACACCCTCTGTACCGGTTTCCGGTACACCCTGGGGGGAGGATTTCCGACGTGTACCGATTTCCGGTACACCTTTCTTCGCGAGTCGTTCGGCAGCGCTCTGTCCCATGTGAACATGGTTCTCCAGCCACACCTTTTCCATGTCGAGGTGCCAGCTGTTGGCGCTGACGCGATCCCCAGGGGTCATGCTGACGAAGTGGGCGCAATGCTCGAGCACCTGTGCCTGCACCCGCTGGAGCTTGTCTTGACTCCAGGCGAGATCCTTCTTCATGCGGCGGACCGATAGCGTGGCGTTCGTGTTCGCCCAGCTGAGCAGGTAGTTCAGGTATCCGTACCCGTCGCCGCCGATCAGTGGCATGTATTTGTCACGCAGAACGTTCGGGCACTGATGAAAGCCACGGTGGTGATCACCGCTGCTGGTGACAATCGCGCCGGTCATGCCAGCACCTGGAGCAGGTTGAAGATACGGGCGAAGTCGCAGATGGGTTTCCCTTTGGTATGGGGGGTAAGCTGGACTGCCTCTTCGCTGCTGCGCTTCATGAATTCCTTGGTCACGTCTGCTCCAGCGCTTTCCTGGGTATGGGTGACCCGTCCGGGACGTTGACCGGACACCGCCATGCGCGTAACATGGCAGTAGGCGAAGGCCTCGCGCGTTCTATCGCGCGAAACAACTTTCTGAAGAGCGGCACCCCTTGGGACTAATGGACTGCAATCCACCCGAGGGGTGTTCCCGTTGGTCTGTTGCTCGGCGACCTCCGGGTTGTCTGTCACTGTAGCGCATGGCACGAGACCCTGGAGCGAGGCAAACGCACTTGGGGTAACGCGAGCTCTTGGCGTCTGACAGAGCTTTGGCATCTGGTACACAGGGTCAACACGCCTCAATCCGAGTGCCGTGAATTTCGCGACGATCGACGGGCGCTTTGCCGAAAATGACGTCTGGGCGAGGGATAATGTCATGCCTCAGGGTTGTGTGCTTTTGGGTTTCAGACCTAATCCCCCTTGAGCGGGCCGCGAAATTTCGTCCCGATATACCGAACAGCATCGGTTCGCATCTTCAGTCGACATCCCTATTCGCTGCCGTATGCCATGCATCAAGTCAGAGCAGGCGTGGGGCCGTTGCGGTCCCCAACACTCTGGGCGGTAGGACCATAGAACAGCGTGGAGGGGTGTGGAAGGGCACAGGCAGGCGATTCCGACCCTGGATGAGGCATCGAGACGCCCAGTCGTGACTTGCTGCCTCAAATGCCATCCATGCTCTCCGAGACAGGCTCCACAGTGTCTCGACGTCCCGAAGTTGCGATGGGTAGAACTGGAAGCAAATGGCTCGTTTTGGTGACCTGGCACGCCCCGTTCTGATGCTCCACGCTGTCCTGCGGCGCTATCCACTAGGCACGTCACCCCATATATGGCCCGGCTGATGTGAGGAATCTGGAGAGCCTTCAGGGTGCGGCAGTCATGCCTGATCACCCGTGACGCGCTTTAAATATGCGAGTGCCGTGTCCTCATCCGGTTGGTCTGTCGATCCGCCCCATGATTCACCTTCAAGAGCAAGAATGACCGCCAAATCTTTGGGGGTGAATGTGTGTCCCCAGTGTGCAGCCCACTGCCGAATAACTGGATTCATGAGTTCGTGCAGGTGCGAGGCGGCTGCCTCTTGCAGACCCACCTTCGCGCTACAGATAGGGCACAGGAAGGAGCCGTGAAAAGGCAGAGCGGAGGTATCCCCACAGTGATCACAGAAGTAGTCGGTCATGTCCTTGCCACTATGGTGGTGCGCGTGCGTTTCAAAGTCACGTCCGGCTGTGCCCGGTGTGGATGGATGAACCCCCGTTTCCAACAATCCCAAGGCGTCGAGAGGGGTACAGGCCACCACACGGCGTCCAGGGGCGCCTTGCCGGAGTTCACTCTCCAGAGGGCGGTTAATGTGTTTAGGGTGGGTCACTTGGGGGACACGCCAGAAGCATTTTGCCCTCACTTCATTGCCGTGAATCTAACCGAGTGAGTGACGGCTTCACTGTGAGCAAGCGGGGTCGTCACGAATCTTGCACTGAGTGATCTATGGTCTACGCCAACTGCCAAGGAGGAGAAGACTCGACACTTGGAATTTTGAGTAAGGGGTGGTTTGAACACGGCGCGGCCGACGTTGCCGAGTCAGTCACTCGCTGAGCAGGCGTCGCAGTCGAAGTTTGGCTGTTTCCGTGTTGGGGAAGTCCATGACGTGACTGGCCAGCAGGATCTGACTGTTGGGCGTCAGCGCCATTCCCTGGACAGTCTCCCGGTCCACCGTGACCCGCCCGCCCTTCCCGAACGTGGGATCAGGTGTGCCGTCCGCGCGGTAGCGGATGAGCACGCTGCCCCGCAGGTCCGCCAACTGGAACACCGCCAGGACGCGCCCCTGCAGATCCGGCAGCACGCCAGCGACCGTCGTGGCGCCAGTCACGTCCACCGCACGGAACTGGGCGTCCAGTTGCCCGTCCGGCGTGAGCCGCACTACCCGGCTGCGCTGCTCGATCCCGTCGCTGGTGCCGATCAGGGCAGCGCCGTCCGGCAGAATCACAGCGTTCACCAGGCGGCTGTTGGAGAGCTCGGATTGCTGCGCGTCGTACGGGAGCGTCACTGTCGGTCCGGCCGGCGTGAGTGCTCCGTCGGGGCTCAGGTCGAGCAGTTGCGCCGCGCGGGGAGACGTGACGAGGAGCCGCACGCGGCCGTCCTTGAGCACACGCGCGGCATGCACGAGCCCGCTCTCTGGTGCAGGCAGTTCCAGCGTGCCGCCCAACCCGAAGGCCGCGTCGGGCTGGCCCGTCGCTGTGAACTTGAAGAGTTGCGCGCGGCCCTGCCCGCCGCCGTACGCCAGGACGCCACTCTCCGGGAGGCGCAGGAGTCCGCGGAGCACACCGGGTTGCGAGGGAGTCTTCCACGCAGGGTCCAGGGTGCCTTGTGCGGTGAAGCGCACGAGCGTGTTCGTCTGCCCACTCAGGCCCATCAGGTACCCGTCCCGGTCCGGGATGAGCGGCGTGGGGAGATACGCCCAGTCGAGGGTGCGCTGCGGTGTGGTGATGTTGATCATGCTGCCGAGGCGGCGGCCGTCCGGGCGCACGAGGACCGCGCGCATCTCGCCCATGTTCGAGCCGCTGCTGCTCATGAACGGTGCGTGGTCGCCCGAGTTGGTCAGGAGCCAGGTATCGAAGACGTCGAGGGGATTGACGGGAACGTCGAGGGTGCCGCCCGTACCAAAGAACGGGTCGGCGGAGCCGGGTGGCAGGCGGGTGTAGGCGACGCGCAGCGTGGCCGCGGTCCGCACGATGAGGCGGGTGGGGGCGGCCACGTACACCTGGGCGCCACTGGCGACCGGTCGGGGCGTGACCGTGTAGGTTCCCGCTGGGACGTCGAGGGTCTTGCCGCTGGTGAGTGAGGCGCTACCGACGAGGACGGTTGCGGCGAGGTCTGAGGGGAGGCCGGTGGCCACGAGTGTGACGCGGTCGGCGGCGGCGACGGTGAGCAGGAAGGCGGGGAGCAGAGCGAGACGACGGAGCAGGGTGCGGTGCATATCAGGCCTCCAGAACTTAGAGTGATAGTACGTAGAGCAACTGTACATATTTTGATAGAGCGCGGCAGCCTGAACGGATGCCGTCCAGTCGCCGCCCACCCAGCGAAGCCCGTAAAGCGTTCGGCGAGCGTGTCAGGGCGCGCCGACGCGCCCTGAACCTGACGCTGGAAGACCTCGCGGAACGCGCGGACCTGAACTGGTCGTACATCGCGCAGGTGGAACGGGGCATCCGGAACGTCAGCATCGACAACATGGCGGCCCTCGCGGACGGACTGAACGTGGAGTTGCGGGACCTGCTCTGAGCCTACGGTCCCACCCGGGCCGCGTCGACCACATCTGACCATGCGTTCGATCAAGGTAAAATCCTACGGACTTCCGGCTGCTCCGCTATCTCAATTGACGTCTCGCTATCAAGGCAATTTTTCGCCCTATCTGTTTCAGCTGAGGCAAAAATCTTTCCCTGTGCTTCGGGTGGCGTTCCGCCTCTTGAAGCACAGATGCGAACTGCTGAGCTAGCCCCAGTGGAACAAGTCCACCCAAATGCCAGCCATACCGAGCTGCCAAAATCTTCCAGGCCAACTGATCAGAGCGAGAAAGAGTATCTACGCTGACGGTTTTTAGAAAATCTATGACCTCGGGGCGATCAAATACTGAAGGATATTGTGGACATGCATCTGCCATTGATTTGACTGGTCCTGAAGCGCGGCCTGCTTGTTTATTAATGGTTTCCTTGGTTTCAACAGGTGAGCGGGATGCCTCTAAATTCTCCTCGGGTATGATCTTTGGCAAGCTGCTGGGTAGTCCGTGCATGAATTGTTCAATAGTTGGAGCTCGAATTACAAATTTCCCCTTGTTAAAAGGATCTGGCATTGCAACAACAAAAGTGTAAATGGGGTGTTTAATTGAGCTTGGTACTTGAATAACCTCATCGAGGTGCGTTTTTATTTTTAGGTAATTTGAATTTTTATCACTCGTAAAGCCGATAACGGTTTCATCCTGACCTGCAATTCGACCACGCTTGCCAGATCGTAGTTTTACTTCAACTTCACGCCAAGACATAGTGGTGGGTAGGCAGGCCCGAACGATGTCTTTTTTTGTAGACCCTCGGTTGCCGCAATGATGATGGCGTAGTGTGCCGTCTGCGCGCGTTTCCATTATGTATGGATCGCCAGAAGTGGGGACATAGGCCCAGACATCTCCAGTGCAAGAAGCGCAGGAAAAAGGAATGAATAGTCCGCGCCTTAGTTTATTTGACTCAGAGAGATATCTCAGAAATTCAAGCGTAGGTCGCTGTTTATCGTACCGGCCATCCAATACAGCCTGAGGGATTCGTTTCCCATCAGCATAGATGCTGCCTTTCCCTTCGACCTCTAACTTCTCCAGAACGCCCTGGAACCACTTGGTCATCTCAATAGGCATGCGTGCCATAAAAAGTGTGGGGCGCCTGAGACTTGCCCCTTTCAAATCATTGGGTGCATTTGGGCAATCATGTTTTGGCCAGGGCCAACCCATTTCATCGAACAGCACCACGCTGCCATGTTCATTGGCATAGATATAAATCTTTTGACCGCAATACCAGCATGAGGTGACAATACTGAAAGAACTCCCTCAGTACCCGACACTTTCCGGGGAGTTCGTCTGGGACGGCATCAACAGGTCGATCAAGTCACACAGGCGTGCTGACTCCCGGCTGAACGATCGGACCAGTTCCCGCAAGCCCATCTTCACCACGCTCCACGCCCGACGACCATGCGCCTTCTTCGGGCAGTCCAGCGTGACTCCGACGAGCACACACCACGTGTAGGTCAGCGTCAACAGACACAGCAGGCGCTCCACGTGATCGTGGAGCGTCATGTGTGTTCCCTCCAGTTGGAAGCCCTTGCTCTTCAATGCCCGGAAGAGACATTCAATCAGGAACCTCCGGCGATATCGCGTCTGGATCGTCGTCACCGCCCCGGCGTTGCTGGCGATGATCAGGGCCTCGCCGTCTCGCGTGTGCATCAGGACCACGTTCATCGGTTGCCCGTACACCAGCGTGTCCTCGACCAGCAGACCGGCCGTGCCGGTCTGCAAGCGACTCAGCCAGTCCTTCGCCGTCCAGTCGTCCATCAGCGTGTCGCTCCGCAGGCGCACGCAGATGGGAATCCCACGGCAGGCCAATCCCTGAATCCAGTCATAGCCGACGAATTCACGGTCGGCATACAGGATTCGGATCTCCGCTGCACAGAGCAGGCAGAGGGCATCGTCCATGAGAGTGTGCCGGATCTCCGTATGGCTGCCGCCCCCGTGGGGCAGCAGCTCGTAGAGGAGGGGGATCGCGACGCCCCGCCAGATGACAGCCAGGAGCAGGACGTTTACATCGGTCTGCCCGTATTTCCAATTTGTCCGGTCGAGGATGAATTCGCGGGGTTGAGCGGACGGAAGGAGCGTCAGAACCACCCGGGCAACGTCGGCTGGCTGGATGGGATGCCGGTCAAAGAAGCGTTCCACGCGGCGGATGACGGAGGCGTTGTGCGCGCTTCCGGGGAAGCGCGCGGCGAGTTCGGCATGCCGGACGTCCTTGCCCCCAAGGAGCGCGAGGACCATGAGAGAAAGCAACTCGACCTGGTTCTTGCGGAACTCCGGGAAGTGCGCGGTGAAGCAGCGGGTCAGCTTGGCGAGGACATCGGGAGACGCGTTCTGTTCTCGCGTGTCAGCCGTACTTTTTCAAGCCCCCGGGAAACTGTCGGGTACTGAGAAGAACTCCTGTGCTTGATGGCGATCTGTTTGAGAAGGGTCGGATGCTGATAAGGATCACCCAATAGGCCTCCGTGCCAGAGATGGCCGTAAGAACTACCAAGATGTCCTTCGCCCCCCCAGCCGCAAGTACATCCAGGTGGATGATTATGCCCATTGCACATATGGCTCCAACATAAGCCAGCCATACAGGCCTGTGTGGCGCAAATGAGGCGAACTCATGAGGGTCACACTGCGCTGGATAGCGCACGTCAGGACGGTTTCCACCATTCCTTGCCTCTGCTTATCGTGGCGACTTTGTTTGACGCACATGGATGGAATCAGGGAATCTGTGACATGAGACGTTCCGCTGCCTGGCCGACCCGCGAAGCCCTCTACGAGCTGGTCTGGGCCAGACCGAGCGAGCAGGTCGCCGCCGAACTGGGTGTCTCCGGCGTCGCGCTCGCCAAACGCTGCGCGGCACTGAACGTCCCGAAGCCGCCACGCGGGTACTGGGCCAAGCGGGCCGCAGGTCAGAAGGTCAAGAAACTTCCTCTTCCGGTCAGCAGTCGGCCGAAGAAGAAGTCGGCTGCCCCACGCGCGCCGTATGCGGCGCCCCCGGTGAACAGCGAGGTGCCCTGGCCCTCTCTCGTCCAGGCGACGGACCGTGGTTACCGCGACGCGCCCGTCGACGTATGGGGGCGGCTCGAACGACCAGGGCGTGGACAGGTCCTGGACGTGATGGTCTCCAGAGAGGCACTCCCCAGGGCCCTGCAGCTGTACGCCCTGATCATGCACGGGCTGAAACGCAGCCCGGTCGCGCTGGTGACCGAGCGGGGCCGGACCCTCGCACGCGCGGGTCAGGACGAGATCCGCCTCCGCATCAAGGAACAGGTACAGGCCCGAGACGGGCTGCCGCTGCTCGAGCCGAAATACGCCTCACCCTGGAATGCGCCCAGACCACAGAAGGCTGTAGGGACCGGGAGACTGCAGTTGCTGGTGAGCGTCCCCTGGCAATATGGATTCGGCGATTACGCCGTGCAGTTCCGGGACGGCAAGGTTCCCTTGGAAGAGCAGTTGGAATCGATGCTCGTCTACCTGCAGGGCGTCCCACTTCGAGCTGCCGAGGAGCGGGAGGTCCGCCGGCAGCAGGAAGAGGCGCGGCTCGCCGAGCAGCGACGGCGGGAAGAGGAGCAGGCTCGGCTGGCTGCTCTGCAGGCCGAGCGGGAACGCCGTCGGCAGGAGACGTCGGCATGTCGCGAGAGCCTGCACGACCTGGCACGTCAGTGGGAGGACACGGAACGACTGCGGGCCTACCTGGCGGCGTTGGATCGGGGGCTGCTGGAGTCGGAATCGGTCGGGTCTGAGGCGTACCGCGAGTGGCGCCTCTGGGCTGGGCAGCAGCTGGAAGAGGCGCCCCGACGGCAGGTGGCGCAGATCCGTTCATGGGCGACCCGTGTCCAGGAGATGACACGCTGGGAACCTATGAAGTAGCGGGTTTGGCCTCTGCGCAAGCTGGGATGAGACACCAATGCATTCCCCTGTTACCCGACGAAATGGGCCTCCTCTCAGTTTTCAATCCTGCACTCGGGCATGTTTCTCAAGCATGTCGAGCAGCAATGGAAGGTCGACATCTACTTCGTCAGAGTCAGGGAGAGAGGTTGTCAGCAGCTGTCGCAGTTCCCGGCGCACGAGGCGGCGGGCCGTTGGTTTCTCCCACCATAGGTAGGGCGCGTCAGCCATCAATTGCTGCATGTCACGACTCAGTGAAAGGAGTGTCGAGCGGTCCCATCTCTGCTGAAAGGAGGAACGG
The DNA here is from genome assembly GCF_039522025.1 of Deinococcus depolymerans. NCBI lineage: Bacteria > Thermotogati > Deinococcota > Deinococci > Deinococcales > Deinococcaceae > Deinococcus > Deinococcus depolymerans. The sequence goes on from NZ_BAAADB010000034.1 coordinate 20,850, forward strand.
AGATCCCGTCCAAGTGGGCTTTCATCCGGATCTTCTGCTTCTATCGGCACTGCGAACAGCGGTGCTAGGTCAAAGTCGAAGTCAAAGTCTCTGATGATCACTTCGGGGTGGGTGTGCGGGACGGTGATCTCAGGTGTTTCTTCCGCTGCAGCGGGTTGGTACAGCTTCTCCAGGTGCTCTTCGAAGTCGGTATGGAGTTGACGTACTGCCGGCGGGGCGAAGGGGGCGCCGACGAGGTTCAACGCTGCGGTGAAGTCCTGCAGAAGTTGGGCATCCGCGTTGCGTTGCGTGGGATCTTGCGCGCTGGCCTGCGCGAGGAGCGGCGAGAGGGACAGCACTTGGCGGGCGCGGCTCGCGACGCGCTCCAGTTGCACCAGGGCTTCCTCTTCCATGAGGATGGGCAGCATGAGCTCCTGAGCGAGGTTGTCCTCCTCGGCGAGGTTGCCCCAGTAGTCGACCAGATACGCCGCCGCCTTCTCGGGTTGTTTCCGGGTCAGGGGACCTAGCAACTTCAGGAGTTCCGTGCGGTTGACCTTCTTGTCGAGGTAGACCGCCGAGATGGACAGATCTGTTGCGGCAGGGACATGCGTCGAAACCCACAGATAGGGTGGGCCGTCCTGCTGAAACTCCCGGATCTGCCCTCTGAGAATTCCTGCGCCGAAACTTCCGACAGGACGCCGGTTTTGCCGAGACTGATCCTCCTCAAACTGGGTGCCAGCGACCGCAACCGTCTCTGAACCCAAGTTGCTTTCGAGGTAGTGAGAGAGATACTGGGCCGCTTCCCAGTTGTGCACGATGACCAGGGCTTTCTTTCGTGTCGGTCCCAGGAGCGCCTGCCAGTGCTTAGCGATGTCCTGGGCCACTGCTTGGAGCCGATGCTCGTCCAGGGTGACACTCATTATCCTGCGCCGCGCCTCAAGTGCTAAGTTCTGTGGCGTTCTGTTTTGACGGCTTTCTGAAAATGAGTTTTCGAATAACTCTGCTGTTGCCAAGGCTCTCTTAGCTGAGAGCTGCTGTGGTGTCTTGACGACGAGGGGAACACTGAACTCACTAAGAAGTACCGGGATGTCCATTGCTTGCTCGAACACAAAGAAGTTCCCTTCACTACGCGCAGTGGGAGCGGAGGCGCCCGAGGCGAGGACAATCGGTCGGTGGAACAGGACGTCGAGGGTGTCCAGCAGTCGCGAGGTTGGGGGCGATAGCTGATCAACGATGACCATCCAGCCCCGCTCGGTCGGACCAGGTACCTCTGTCCAGTTGCGGAGAGAGTGGGCTGCAGTGACGATGACTGCGCCACGCCCCTGTTTCACACAGGATTGGAACTCCTTCGAAGTGAAAGCGAGTAGTACGTCCGACTTGAGCCGTGCTCTGAGTACTTGGTGCATTTGCTCGGCCAGAACGCGCATGTCGGTAACGATGATCAGACCAAGTGTTCGAGTGGACGGTTGGAGTTGGAGGGCGTGAGCGATCCAGGCGATGGTGGCTAACCGACCAGTTTGGATTGGCTGGAGGAGGAGCGCTGCGGGCGGACGGTCACTGGGGTGCTCGTATAGGATTCCGGGGAGGGGCCGGTTTCCTTTTAAAGTCAGGTTGAAATACTCCAGGGCCTGATGTACGGCGATTCGCTGGAAAGGCCCGGCGACGACACTCGTGCCCTGTGAGTCGACGTCGGTCAGAAAGTACAGAATTTCAAGCAGGTTGACTGGGGCGAAGAGGCTGTAGAGGAATTCCCCATGTAGCGTGGGAGCCGCTTGGTAGGCATGCCGGAAGTCGGCCTCACTCGGGTAAGCCGTTGGGAATCTGCGGTAGGTGCTGGGCGGTGCGCCCAACCCGCCGTAGATGGCGTCGCTGGGTGATAAGGCCGCGACGAGTTGCGCGGTCGTCTGACCGGCCCCGCCCTGTTGTCCAAGTCGATTCAGGCGTTCGAGTACCCCATTGGATTCCCCCGGCCTGAGATCCTTGGTGCATTCGATGAGGCCGACGAGGACGCCGTTGATGTACAGCCCGATGTCGATGATGGCGTTCCCCACGGCGACGTCACGGGCCACTTGGAAGATGTTGTCGTCCAGGGCATCGAATGTGAGGAGTTGCGCGGTGAAAGCGGGCTTGTCCTCAGGATCCACCCGGATGCCGTGTAGGAGTGCGGTGTGTCCCCATTCCCGCTCTGCGAAGGACAGTGTGCGCCTCCTGAACAATTCGAGTGCCTCGCGGCGCTGCTGCTCGCTCAGGTGCGGATTGAGAGCGATGAGCCGATCTGAGGTGACGCGGTCAATGAGTTCGGCAGACGGCCGATTTCCGAGCGCGCGGTACCCCAGGGCCTGCAGGAATTCATAGACGCGATCGGTGAGATGTCGCTCTGAGAAGCTCATTCGGTCCACCTCACCTGCAACAGGGCTTCGATCGACTCCTGAAACTGCTCCTCGTGGTAGGCCCGGCGCTGAACGATAGCGGCGAGGTTTTGGTTGCTGCTTTCAAAGTCAGGGAACTCACGGGTCCTGGCGGCAAGATATCGCTGGGGTGCGAGGTCGTAATCGTTGGATCTGATCTCCTCGAAAGTGGCGTAATGGATGACCGCCTCGTGTTCCGCAACGTCGTGGCCTCGTACCGCGTTGACGATGATCTCTATCTGGGTATCGTTCAGGGCGTTCCGGGACCGTCCATGTGTGAAGACTTTGCTGGCGTCGACCAGCGTGATGGGGCTTCGCCTTCCCCGGGCTGCTTGCTCTGAAATCACGAGGGCGACCAGCGGCAGAGAAAAACCGAATTGCAGGCGAGGCGCCAGCAGGACGATGGCTTCAATCCACCCATCTTCGACGAGGCGAGAGCGGATTCGGTGATCTGCCCCCTGACTACTCAGGGACGAAGGGGTTATCAGCACGCACATCCGCCCTTGGTCGGAAAGGCGGGTGATCATGTGCTGGATAAAGGCGTAAGCCGCCCGGGAAGCCGAGGGAATGCCGTAGGGGTAGCTCGGATCGCTGGGGTGGCTGCGTTCTGCAGCCCAGTTGCTCGTCGGGGAGATGTCGCTGACGATCCGGTCGAAGCGTCTAGGCCGCTGCTCGTCTCGGAGGTCGGATTCTGTGAGTGCGTCTTTCACGACGACGTTCGCGGACGGATAGCCGCAGAGCCAGAGGCTGAGTTTCGCCACAGCCGCAGTGAGGGGATCGATTTCCACCGCAGAGATGGACAGGTCTTCACGAGATCGCTCCGGCTCGCGTTCCATCGCCAGTTCGGCGTAGGCCAGGAGCGTGTTCCCCACGCCGGCAGCGGGGTCGTACACCCGCGTGCGTGGAGAGGGATCGACCAGGGCGGCCAGCAGACGATTGATGTCTGGCGGGGTCACTGCCAGGACATGGTTCATGCCATCTGGGCTCAACTCCATAAATGTCCTGACTGGCGTTCGTAGTGTTTCTGCCTCTGCACAATCCAAGTTGCGGAAGAGGTTCACCACATCGATGAGGAGGTATCGGCCCGACGATCTATCGAAAAGACGGGAGAGCCGATTCTGGGCCAGCGCTCGTTTCAAATCTGTCCCGCCGTCCCACAGGTTCTCAAGGGCGCGGTCCAGTGAGGCGACGATTTCTTCGCTGCTATCCCGAATGTCCCACCAGTACTCCGTGGGGAGGTACAGATCCTGCTCTTCCAGTGCGCTGTTCTCAAGTAACGGTCCCAGCTTGGTTGAGACGTCACTGGCATGCTTCAGGATCAAGAGCGTGAGGGCGAGATGCTGGGCTTCTACCAACTCCATGCGGAGTTCACGTTTGACGAGAAAGACGGTTGACGAGAGAGCCTGCAAGATGGGGTCAGGCACGGCCGACCTCCAAGACTCGAGCCAGTGTCGCCGTCAGCAGTGTATTTGCGAGCGTAATTTCCTCAGTCAGGGCACTGACGTACTCCTGGTGCTCAATGAACGTCTGTGCGATCAGGTCTTGTACCTCTAAAGGCGGAAGGGGAATGGCAAGATCATTGAACGCTTTGATATTGATCAGGCTGATGGATGTTGAAACCGTGTACAGACTGTCGACCAGGACTTGACCGTAGCCACTTCGGAGGAGGCCTGCCAGATACACGGGACGCACCATGTCCTGATTGGGTGAGATGACCAAGCACTGGTTGGCCGCAACCACAGGAAGGTCGGCCCACTGCCCTTCGAAAACAGAGGCGCGCAGGGGGCGGTTTCTGTTGGACACGATGATTTCTCCATCCCGAAGCATGTGTTTCTGGGGCCAGTTGGGGCAGGGGGCCGGCTGGAGTGAGTTAGGGCCGACCATGAGGCTCACCAGGTCCGTTACGCCGACGCTCAAGCATCGACCGTTTGTGGATTCGTCCTTCGGTACAGCTGGCCCTTGGCGCACGCTGGCCACCTCGGTGAGGCGCATGAAGTTGGGACGCATGCCCACACTGTACCAAATTGTATGGGCGACAATGCCTATCGGTGCGGTATTCCCTCCCGATTGCCCCTATGGGCAGCGGCGCCGTAAGTTTGTATGCCGAGCAATGCGTGGATATAACTGATAAATCTTGACACTCCGTATCTTTGTAGGGTATTCTTTTTTTGCAGCCGAGGCTGCCGGGGCACAGTTCCTGGCGCATATGCGCCAGAAATGAGAAAGACCCCGAGAAAGTAGTTCCGGGGCCTTATATGTGCGTGGTGCACACTCTCGAGTCGGATCTTGAGTTTACCACGCCATGAGGTTTTGAACTACGCCTGACGTGCCAATCCAGGAGGCACCATGGATCAGACGACCCCTACAGGGACGCTCGTCGTCACTGCTGCGCGCAAGGTGCAGCTGACGACCGGTCAGTGGCGAGCGAGGGTCGCCACGAGTAAGCTCAGCCGGTCACGAGCCAGGACGGGCCGGGAGTACACGGCGCTTCACCTCAGCTTCGAGGACGACGAGGGGCGCACGGCGTCCTTGATGGTCCCGGACTTCACTCGGAACATTCCGGCTGCGTTCGGTGCGCTGGGCAGTCCCCTGAACCCGAGCGACACCATCGTGCCGGAGCAGCTGCTCGGCCTCAGGGGCCGAGAAGCTACCGTCCAGGTGCACGTGAGGGAAGGCCTGAACGGCGAGCACTACGCGAACGTCGTGGCCATCAACGGTCAGATGGTGGGCAGGTTCTGATGCGGCTGCGGATCAGCCACTCGGCAGCCAGCAGCTACCTCAATTGCCCGTACGGCTACGCGATGGACCATATGCCCTCGCCGACCTACTACCAGGCATCCCTGCACCTCGGGCAGGTCGTGCACGCGGTGGTCGCCCGGGTGGCCATGACAGTCCGGAACTCGGGAGTGCTGCCCGATGCCTCCGAAGTCCCTGGGTGGCTCCGGCATGAACTCGACAAGCCGCACCCCGGCCTGGATGACGACGAACGCGATCGCCTGTTTGACTCCGGTCTCCCGCAGGTCATGGCGCACTACGACCGTATTGCCCCGGAACTGGTGGGGAAGCGCGGGATTCTGGTGGAGGAGTTTTTCAGCGTTGAGCTGCATGGCGAGCGAGGCGTGGTGCTGGTCACGGGACGCATCGATCTCGCCTACCAGGATCCGGAATCGGGCGCCCTGGTGCTGTACGACTACAAGACTGGCAAAGTGCCGCGGGGCGGGACCGCGGGCTCGCAGCTCGCGATGTACGTGATGTACGCGCGCCTCCAGTACGGACTGGATGTCGAGGCTGCTGAGGTGTACCTCGGGCCTGAAGAGGGAACGGAGGTGCTGCCCTACCCGCCCGAGCGGCTCGAGGCTGATCTCCAGCGTCTGTACGACGTTGCGATCGCCGCTTACGCCGATCAGCACTTTCACCGGCGGATAGGTGCGCAGTGCGCTTGGTGCTCCCACCTGCCGCGATGCGCAGACGCTGAGCCGCACCTCATGCAGTTGCTCCAGCACTCCAACTGACCTGTAGCGCTGGCAGGGGCATGAGGCATGTCCCTGCCAGCGACCACCATCCTCGCAGTTGTTATGCTATAGGCGTATAAGTTGGAAAAATTACGTCTGTTTTTACGAAGGAGTTCCCTATGACGACCTACACGATCAACGGCGCTTTCCGCACGTTCATGCTCTCGTCTGTCCGCCTGCCCTCGACGCAGGTTGCTGCAGCCCGCACCAGCCGCGACTGGCTTCTGAAGCAGGTGAATGGCCTGAGCGCCAACGACCCCGCCTTTCCCCTCCTGTACCCTGACGCCCACCTGCACTTCGGCTCCTTCGCCCGCCGGACCAAATGCCGTCCCCTGGACGACATCGACCTGATGGTCGGCATCGCCGCCCTGGGCGGCATCTACCAGGATGACGGTCTGGGCACCTGCCGCATCATCCTGCCGGACGGGCACCGGTTGGCCCGCTGCCGGGACGCCGAGGGATTCCTGAATTCCCGACAGGTGGTCAATCAGTTCACGCAGTCGCTGGCGGCCGTTCCCAGTTACCGTCAGGCGACCCTCAACCGAAGGGGATCGGCGGCCGTCCTGGATCTGGACTCGTACCCGTGGGTGTTCGACGTTGTCCCCGCCTTCCTGACGACCCCAGAGTGGGACGGCCGCACCTACTTCCTGATTCCCGACGGCAAAGGGCACTGGCGCAAAACGGATCCCCGGATCGACCGTGACCGGGCCACCCGGATCAATCAGGAGCACGGCGGGTACGTTCTGGACGTGGTGCGGCTCGTGAAGCTCTGGGTCAAGCGGAAGTGGGGCCTGCAGCTCGGGTCGTACCTGACCGAGGCGCTGGTCCTCGCGTACTACAGCACTCCTGGGGTGAGCGCCGACCAGTACATGGACAGCAACCTGCGGGACGTACTCGGTGGAATGGCGACCCTCGTACAGTCCGATGTTCAGGACCCCAAGGGCATCGACGGCAACATCAATCACCTCAGCTTCACTGACCGTATGAAGGCGTCCGAGGCCTTCTCGGCAGCTGCGACTCAGTGCGGCGAAGCCATCGCGCTGGAACACTCGAATCCCACCAAGGCCGTCAGGCTCTGGCAGGCCCTGCTGGGGGAGGAATTCGGTGCCTGATCAGGCCTCCGGTATCAGTGAGCGGCAGAACCAGCCTGAGTTGCTGGCCCTGCGGGTCGCCATCTTCCGCACCTTCAATCGTCTGAAGCAGGTCAACACCGTGGTGTTCTACGGCACCCTGCTGCTCGCGGTACTCACGGTGGTGGACAACCTGTGGTTCCACCGCCTGCCCGGGTCCTTGGCCGTTGTGGCCGCGCTGATCCTGGTCATGGAAATCATCTACCGTCTGTGGGGCCAGAAGCAACTGGAAGCTGGCGCAGTGCTGGCGGACCTGTACGACTACCGCCTGTACGGGCTGCCCGTACCTACCGGCAGGACGGTGCGGCACCCCTCTATCACTGACGTCATGCCTATGGCGGCCGGTGTGGACACCACCCCATTCAGAGACTGGTACGAGGGGCTTGATCTCTTCCCGCCGGCCCTGCAGCCGCTCGTCTGCCAGCTGATCAACGCCACATGGGATTACCAGGTTCGCGTGAGACTCTCCCAGGCCGCCCTGTGGAGTGCCGGCGTGTACGGAGTCGGTATCGTCGCTCTGGCCGCCGGGCTCAACCGTCCGTTCCGGGAGACGGCCGTGACCCTGCTGCTGCCAGCCCTACCGTTCCTGTACCAACTGTTGGTCCTGCATGTCGAAAGCCGCACTTCACTCCTCAATCTGCACGGCGTCAAAAACGGCATTGAAGCCATGCTGCGGCGAGCCGACGCCACGGTGAGCAATGAAACGCTTTACGCTCACCAGGAGCACCTGTTCAAGCATCGAGCTAGCGCTTTCCCGATCCCCAACGTCATCCATAACCGGGTCAAGGGGAACGTGGCGACGGAGCTGCAGCTTTGCCTTGAGGCGCTGTCATCGGAACGGCCATCCGTCCCCTGAACGACTCGCTCATTCACCCAGGCTGCGTGGACGTGCAGCCTGGGTGCTGCTTGAAACGCCTCCCCACCATCACAGAGCCCGGTGGGTTTTGAATAGCCCCAGAGGCGAGCATCCGCGAAGAAATTCACTTCCTGCCGTCCAGGACGAAATTATCCTGCGCGCGACCCCCCCAGACCCTATGCTGAGGAACAGTATGAATTGCAAAGAATTCACGCCGCTGGGCGCACACCAGGCCCGACAGCTGACCAACGAGCACAAATCTGCGACAAGGGAGCCATCAACCCGCCACTCGGCGCAGGCTGCGGTGCGCCCGTGACGGAACTCGAAGCCCGTCAGTATGCCCTGGGACTGGTGCAGGCGCCCCGCGCCCTGACCCTGTCCGAGCTGGAGAACTATCTCGCGGCGGCGGCCGATTTGCTGCGCGGGTCTATCGACCAGGCTGACTTCAAGCAGTACATCTTCCCCCTGATGTTCTTCAAGCGCATCAGTGACGTCTACCTCGAGGAATACGCGCAGGCCATTGCGGATTCCGACGGGGATCACGAGTTCGCGGCGTTCGCTGAAAACCACCGCTTCCAGATCCCTGAGGGCCACCTCTGGGAAGACGTCCGCAAGCGCACGCAGGACATCGGTGCGGCCCTGCAGGCGGCCTTCCGGGCGATCGAGACGGCCAACCAGGAGACGCTCTACGGCATCTTCGGGAACGCCACCTGGACGAACAAGGACAAGCTCCCGGACCGTAAGCTCGCCGACCTGATCGAGCACTTCTCCGGCCGCAATCTCGCGAACGCTTCGGTGGCGCCGGACGTGTTCGGCAACGCATACGAGTACCTGATCAAGCGTTTCGCGGACCAGTCGAACAAGAAGGCCGGGGAGTACTACACGCCCCGCTCGGTCGTGAAGCTGCTCGTGGACATCCTCGACCCGCAGGAAGGCGAGACGATCTACGACCCGGCCTGCGGCACCGGCGGCATGCTGATCGAGGTGATCGAGCACGTCCGGCGCGCCGGCGGCAGCCCGAAGACCCTCTGGGGCAAGCTGTACGGACAGGAGAAGGTCCTGGCGACCTCCGCGATTGCCCGGATGAACCTGCTGCTGCACGGCGTCGAGGACTTCAAGGTCGCCCGCGAGGACACCCTGCGCAGCCCCGCCTTCTACACCGGCAATCACCTCGCCCAGTTCGATTGCGTCCTGGCCAACCCGCCGTTCTCCCTGAAGAACTGGGGTGAAGGCGCCTGGGTCACCGACCCCTGGGGCCGGCAGGCGCTCGGTGTTCCGCCGAAAGGGTACGCAGACTGGGCGTGGGTGCAGCACATGCTGATCTCCGCTACGCCCAAGACGGGACGGGTCGCCGTCGTGCTGCCGCAGGGGGCGCTGTTCCGTCAGGGTGCAGAAGCACGGATCCGGTCGCTCGTGGTCCGCGCCGACCTGGTAGACGCCGTGATCGGCCTGGCTCCCAACTTGTTCTACGGCACTGGACTGGCAGCCTGTGTGCTGATCCTGCGCCTCGGGAAACCTGCCGAGCGCAAGGGCAAGGTGCTGTTCATCAACGGCGAGCGGTTGTTCAAACGAGGTCGGAGTCAGAACACCATGGAGCCCGAGCACGCCGAGGAGATACTCGCGGCCTACCAGAACTTCGAAGACGTCGACGGTCTGGCACGGGTGGTTCCCCTGGAGGAGATCACCGGGAACGATTTCAACCTGAACATCCCGCTGTACGTCGCCCCTGCCGAGACCGGCGAGCAGGTCACGCTGGCGGACGCCCTCGCCGACCTGGAAGCCGCCCACGCCCGCGTGCTCGAAACGCGCGCCGCGCTGGAAGCCGAGCTGGCGAAATGGGGCCTCGCCCCTGAGGAAGTCAACCTGTGAGCACGAAACGAATCACGCAACGCGAGCTCGAAAGCTACCTGTGGGGCGCGGCCGTCGTCCTGCGAGGGCTGATCGACGCCGGCGACTACAAGCAGTACATCTTCCCGCTGGTTTTCCTGAAGCGCATCTCGGACGTGTACGACGAGGAACATGCCGCCGCCCTGCAGGTCTATGGAGACGCGGAACTGGCCGACCTCCCCGAGAACCACCGCTTCGCCATTCCCGACGGAGCGCACTGGAAGGACGTCCGCGAAACCACCACGAACATCGGCCAGACGGTCCTGAAAGCCATGAAGGCCATCGAGAGCGCCAACCCGGACACCCTTCCCGGCGTCTTCGGGGACGGGGACTGGGGCAACAAGGACCTGCTCCCGGACTCCACCCTCGCGGACCTAATCGAGCACTTCTCCACCCGCACGCTCTCCATCGCCAACCTCCCCGAGGACGAACTCGGGAACGGCTACGAGTACCTGATCAAGAAGTTCGCCGACGACTCCGGGCACACCGCGCAGGAGTTCTATACCAACCGCACCCTGGTGCACCTGATGACGCAGATGCTCGAGCCCCAGCCGGGTGAGTCGGTATACGACCCCACCTGTGGCACCGGCGGCATGCTGATCTCCACCGCAGCCGAGGTGAAACGCCAGGGCAAGGAGTGGCGCGGCTTGAAGCTGTACGGCCAGGAACTCAACTACGGCACCTCGGCCATCGCGCGGATGAACCTCTTCCTGCACGGCATCACGGACGGACATGTCGCCCACGGGGACACGCTGGGCAAGCCGGGCTTCCTTGACGAGAAGGGGCAGCTCATGACTTTCGATGTGGTCCTCGCGAACCCGCCGTACTCCATCAAGGCCTGGAATCGTGACGCCTTCGTCAAGGATCCCTACGGACGCAACATCTGGGGTGTTCCCCCTCAGGGCCGTGCCGACTACGCCTTCTTCCAGCACATCGCTAGGAGTCTCGACCCGAAGACGGGACGGGCGGCCATCCTCTTTCCGCACGGCGTCCTGTTCCGTAAAGAGGAGGCCACCATGCGCGAGGCCCTGATCAAGTCCGACCTGATCGAATCGGTCATCGGCCTGGGCGCAGGCTTGTTCTACAACAGCCCCATGGAGGCCGTGGTGATCACGCTCCGAGCGAACAAGCCCGCCGAACACCGTGGAAAGATCCTGTTCATCAATGCGGTGAACGAAGTGACCCGCGAGCAGGCGCAGTCCTTCCTCGAGGAAGCGCACCAGACGAGAATCCTGGGGACCTACCGGGATTTCGCCAGTGTCGACGGCTTCGCGACGGTCGCTGATCTCAGCCAGATCGCCAGTAAGAACTTCAGCTTGGCACTCCAGCTGTACGTGGGGGCGGCTAACGCCGCCAATGGCGTAGAGAAACTTGCCGTTGAAGATGCTGTGACCGCGTGGAGGGTGGCAGCTAAAGAATCGGACCAGGCGATAACTGACGTGATGAACCTGTTTAGCAGAGAGGTATTGGCGTGAATTCGAGTATGGGAAGGCAAGGTTGGACTAGTCACGTGTTTGGCAATCTTGTAAAAAACATCAATGACTATTTTGATTCTGTACGTGATGGTATACTACCTTACGTTGCTGGTCCTCATATAAGCCTCGGCAAGATAATGATATCTGCCTATGGTTCCACGGCAGACGATGACTTCCCACCGACATTCAAACGAAGATTTCACCCTGGCGATGTTCTGCTCCATTCTCGCGGCATCGAAAAGCTTGCTGTCGTAGACAGAATCGGAGTGACGGGCGAAAAGTTATTTGTTCTGCGCACTCGAGATCAAAGTTTACTTCTTCAAGAATTTCTTCCGTGGCTCTTGCTCAGTGCAAGAGTGCAAGCCCATTTGCAGGATAACTTTACTGGCTCCGTGAATAAATTCCTGAATTGGAAGCCGCTATCCGATATGCAAGTTGCACTTCCGCCTATTGAAGAGCAGAAGCGGCTGGCAGATCTCCTGTGGGCGTCTGAAACCCACCAAGAAGCGCTGGTAAAAGAAAATACGGCAGTGAAAGTCTTACGGAAAAAACTATTAGATCAGGTCTTATCTGCTATGAGTGTTGAGACGCTGCCCTTAGAATCCCTGATCAAGCCAGATACCACTATTACTTACGGCATTGTCCAGGCCGGCCCAGAAGTCGAGAATGGCGTTCCTTACATTCGAGTCTCGGACATGACTGACGGGCAGCTTTCCCTCGAAGGTATGAAAAGGACTGCGCCGGAAATTGCCGCAAAGTTCAAGCGATCCAGAGTTGAGACTGGTGACCTCGTGGTGGCTCTTCGTGGACGAACTGGCTTAACCCTAAAAGTTCCTGATGAGCTGGCTGGAGCGAATCTTACGCAAGGCACGGCACGTGTTGCTATTAACTCCGAGCAAATAAATCCAGACTTTGTTGTTGCCGTGATGAATTCCGCATGGATGGCATCTGAAATCAACCGTAATGCGAAAGGTTCAACTTTTACGGAATTGACCTTAGCTGCACTACGTAATCTACCGGTACCTAGACTTGGGCTTGAAAAAGAGGCTGAACTGCTACGTGATTTGAGGGCAATGAGTCATGCGGAAGTAGCCACAGCTCATTCTCTTGAAAAGCTTAGGAGAACGAAAAGCACGCTTCTCAGCAGCATCTTTGGGGATCCCCAATGACCCTCTTCAACGAAGCCAACTCCGTGCGCGACTTCGTGCGTGACCGGGTGTCCTCCACGCAGGTGCCGTTCGCCCCGGGCTCTGCACTGTCACGCACCACCAGCGATGTGCTGCTGGAAAGTCAGGTGAAAGCGGCACTGATTCGCCTGAACCCTGAGATTGCGGCCGACCCGGCGAAGGCCGAGCAGGTGCTCTACAACCTGCGCGCCATCCTGCTCAGCGCCCGCACCAGCCCACACCCGGTGGTGGCGAACGAGGAGTTCACCGCCTGGCTGACCGGCCAGAAGTCCATGCCTCTGGGCAAGGAAGGTGAGCACGTCACCGTCCGCCTGATCGACTTCGACCACCCCGAGGCCAACGAGTGGACGATCTCCACCGAGGTGACGTTCGTTCAGGGCCGGGTGGAAAAGCGCTTCGACCTGGTGCTGTGGTGCAACGGCTTTCCGCTGGTGGTGGGGGAGGCGAAGTCGCCCACGCGGCCCGCCTACACCTGGATCGACGCGGCCGCCCAGATTCACGACGACTACGAGAAGAGCGTCGCGCCGTTCTTCGTGCCGAACGTCTTCTCGTTCGCAACGGAAGGCAAGGACTTCCGGTACGGCACGGTCGGCATGCCGGTCGAGCTGTGGGGCCCCTGGCGGGAAGAGGACACCGACGTGGACGCCCCGGCGAAGATTGGCCTCGCGGCGGTGGGCGAAGCGGTTGACGGGGTTCTAAAGCCCGCGGCGGTGCTGGACTTCCTGCGATTCTTCACGCTGTTCGCGACGGACAAGAAGCACCGGAAGATCAAGATCATCGCTCGCTTCCAGCAGTTCCAGGCGACGAATCTGATCGTGGAGCGCGTGCTACTCGGGAAGGTAAAGCAGGGTTTGATCTGGCACTTCCAGGGCTCCGGGAAGTCCCTGCTGATGGTGTTCACCGCGCTGAAGCTACGGGCCATGGCGCAGCTGACGAACCCGACGATCCTGATCGTGGTGGACCGCATCGACCTGGACACGCAGATCACGGGGACGTTCACCGCGTCCGATGTGCCTGGGCTGGTATCCACCGACGACAGCGCCCAGCTACTGAAACTGCTCGGCGGCGGCGCGCGCAAGATCATCATCACGACCATTCACAAGTTCAAAGATGCTGAAGGCGTCCTGGACGGCCGGAACAACATCATCGCCATGGTCGACGAGGCCCACCGCACGCAGGAGGGCGACCTCGGGCAGAAGATGCGCGCCGCTCTGCCGAATGCTTTCCTCTTCGGTCTGACGGGCACGCCCATCAACAAGCGCGATCGCAACACCTTCATGTGGTTCGGCGCCCAGGAGGACGAAGGCGGGTACCTGTCCCGGTATTCCTTCCAGGACTCCATCCGCGACGGCGCGACGCTGCCCCTGCACTTCGAACCGCGCCTGTCCAAACTACACATCGATCAGGAGGCCATCGACACGGCCTTCGCGGAACTCGCCAGCGAGCGCCGCCTGTCCGAAGAGGACAAGATCACCCTGTCGAAGAAGGCCGCGTCCATCGAGGTGCTCATCAAGGCGCCGGACCGGGTGCGCCAGATCGCGGCCGACATCGCCGAGCACTTCAAGACGAAGATAGAACCGGAAGGCTTCAAGGCGCAGGTTGTGGTGTACGACAAGGCGTCCTGCGTGGCTTACAAGGAAGAGCTCGACCATCACCTGGGCGCGGACGCCTCGACGATCGTGATGTCGAAGGCCCGTGGGGATAAGCCCGAGTGGAGCAAATGGACGCCCGGCGCGGAGGATCTCGAGCAGGTGCTTGCCCGGTTCAACGACCCGGCTGATCCACTGAAGATCATCATCGTGACCGCCAAGCTCCTCACCGGCTTCGACGCGCCGATCCTGCAGTGCCAGTACCTCGACAAGCCACTCAAGGAACACACGCTCCTTCAGGCCATTACCCGCACGAACCGGGTCTACCCGCCGTACAAGAAGTACGGTCTGATCGTGGACTACCTCGGCGTGTTCGACGACGTGGCGAAATCGCTGGCGTTCGACGATCAGGCCGTGCAGCGCGTCATTGCCAACATCGAGGAATTGAAGAACCAGTTGGAGCCGGCCATGGCCGCGGCCATCCAGTTCTTCCCTGGTGTGGACCGCACGGTCGGCGGGTACGAAGGGCTCATTCAGGCACAGTCGGCAATTGCCGACACAGCCACACGGGACGCTTTCGGCCTGGCGTACAGCGTCGTGTCCCAGCTGTGGGAGGCGCTGAGCCCGGACCCCATGCTCGCCGACTACAAGGCTGACTACCGCTGGTTGACGGACGTGTACGAGTCGGTCCGTCCGTCGGACATCACGGGTCGCCTGGTCTGGCACGCGCTGGGCGCCAAGACCATCGACCTGATCAATGAGCACGTCCGCATCGAGATCCCCGAGAGCGCCGAGACGGTTGTACTGGATGCTCAGACCATCGAGGATCTCATGCTCGGGAAGGGCGGAGACGTCCCGCCGAAAGAAATCGAGAAGTTGATCACGGCCCGCATTGCCCGGCACCTGAACAATCCTGTCTTCGTCGCGCTTGGGCAGCGGCTGAACGCCCTCAGGGTGAAGTACGCTGACATCCAGCAGTCCAGCCTCGACTTCCTGCGGGAACTGCTGGAACTCGCGCGCGACACGGTGGCCGCGGAGAAAGCCGTCAAGGAAGTCCCACGAGAAGAGAAAGGCAAAGCAGCCCTCTCGGAACTCTTCGACACTCTCAAGACTGAGCAGACTCCGATCATCGTCGACAACATCGTCAACCGCATCGACGAGGTCGTGCGCGCCATCCGCTTCGACGGGTGGCAGTCCACCATCCGCGGCGATCAGGAGGTGCGGCAAGCCCTGAGGAAAACCCTCTATGTGCAGTTTAAGATCCGTGACAACGACGTTTTCGAGAAGGCGCTCGGGTACATCCGAGAGTATTATTAGGTATGAGAGAATAAAATACAGACGATAATCTATGCGGTCGCAGATATATTCTGAAATCTTTAGAGTATCGTATATACCGGATGCATGGCGTGCGAAAATAACCGCTCTATATGATTTCGCTTGCTAAGAAGCTACTCGCGATTACAAAGCAAATGGGTTGATATTTTTGCAGTCTATATTTATTATTCCGATATTCTATAAAGCATTGGTTGTTTCCTTTAGGAATGTATATAGGAGGCGTCGAATTGACTAGAATGCAGACAAATGATGTTATTTTTGAGATGGTTTTGCCTAGAAGGCCAGTTTCCTACAATGCGAGGGGTAGGCCAGGATATAGACGATGGAAAGACTATATCATAAACCATGCAAAAATACTTTGGAGGGAGTCAATACTTGAAGGTAGCGACTATTACTTCCAGATTATCTATATATGCCACGAAAATCCCGTTGATGTTGATAATATTATTAAGGGTGTGCAGGATGCGCTTGTAGGTGTGTTATATGCGGATGATGTCAATATCTCGGATATCTCTGCCCACAGGCGATTTACAAGTGAAAAAATAATTATAGAAGAATTGCCAGATAAGCTTCGAAATGAACTCGATAATCGACAGCAGATGGCGGATACCGTATATTTTCGACTTTGTAAATCAAGGGGGATAGGTAGTTTTACATGAGTCAAGACTATAGATACGGAAGTATTCTCGAAAAGCGGGTTGCTAGTAAGCTTGCCAATATAGGGATGCGGGTAACTATGGAGCCTAATCCAGATTGCTTACCAGAGAGCAATATAAAATATAGACCAGATATACTTGCTAAATCTCCGGATGGTATTAATTACATTATTGAAGTGAAATCATCCGTCTTTATGCAGGGAATGGAGAGGTATTTTGAATATTCAAGGTCGCTCCCATCAGACAGAATGTGGAAATTCGTTATTATGACTGAGCGTGAGGTTGATCAGGATATTGAATCATTTTTCATTCCTTATGGACAAAAACTAAGCACGACGATCAAGATGATTCATGATTCTCGAGCGAAACTGGATCTCTTGGCAGAGGGAAGCAGGCTTGATGAGCAATTGGCCTCTGCTATATTCTTAGTAAAATTTTCAAATTTAGAATCGAGTTTATCCCTCCTGGCTGAAAAATTTATGTTACCCATCGGTGCACTTGAATCTAAGATAATAGCTGACTATCTATATTCAGAGGGAGAAATTGATTACAGCCTGTATGAGCAGCTTATTTATACGATTTCCAATAGAAATAAGATATCCCATAACAGGTTTTCTAGCGTTGAATTGATAGAATTCGAGACCTTGGACAATGCGCAAAACAGGGTATTAGAGCTTCTTGTCGGCAAAGCTGAAGCGTAATCTATTATGATTAGATGGATGGGATTATTTTGCATTTGATGTCTTAGGCTTCTATGCTGTTGGAGGCGCTTGTCTAATTTCTGCCGTAAACCTTTGCTAAATTGGCGAAGAAGAGGCGTCTGTCATTAGCACTTGTGTCTCCTGTTAGGCAGACAAGCCCGGCGAGGCGGCCCGTGGTTGTGCCGGCACGATGTGTGTGCGGACACAACACACGGCCCTCCCTCTTCTTGAAGAGCTCGTGACTCGTTTCCTTGTTGGTGGCAGCTGATACGGATTCCGTTTGTTTCGCCGATAACCCGGAACATCGCCGGCTTGTCAGCTTCACGTCCGGAAACCGTTTCCCTCCCACTCGCTTTGCTCCGATTGAACGGGTTTTGCAGCACATTCAATCGGAGTCCGTATGAGTCATTGCGGGTCAGATGTCCGGGCTACCATCAGGGATGCCCAGGTTCAACCTCGACGGTATGGTCAAGCGGCTCATGGACGACGTGAACGAGAGGTTCCGGGCAAATATTGAGGAGGTCGTGTCCCTCCAGTACTGTCCGGAGCATGGGTCGTTCGCGTTGATCGAATTCGTGGATCAGTTGACCGTGTCCAGGGAGCGCGTACAGCACGAGTACCGCCTGCATTGCTGCTGTGACGCCCTACGGGATCAGGTAACGCAGGTGCTTCAGGAAGCGGGGCTCAGATGACGACCAAGCAGCTTAGCCTTCCCGTGATCGTACTCGGGCGGAAGCTCGTGGTCCTGGTCGCTCTGGAACTTCACGACATCACCATCCAGAATCCCCGCAATCCCAGTGTGTATCTGTTCGACGGGATGAGTGGAGTGACGGAACTCGAACGTGGTGAGCTGAAAACCCGCAGCCCTCAGGAGTTTCAGGACCTCGGTAAGGAACTGGGCCGCGATTTACTGGTCCGCATTGCGCAGCACTACATTCACGCGGTCAGGGATCGCGGCGCTCTGGCGCGAACCCCGGCCCCACTCTGGGTGGAGGACGTGCAGGCCCCGGTGGTGCCGACGGGCACTGTAGAGGACGATGTCCGGACGTTCTTCGAAGTGAGTGCCGCTCACCTGGGGCCGACGGCGTACAGTCTCGAGAGCCTCGCCGTGTCCACGGGATACCCCATGAGTGATCTTGAAGCGCACCTGCGGGCCCAGGTGGAGGCCGGCATCCTGTGCGTGGATGGTGAGGGTTACGCGCTGTGTGGGGCAGTGAGTCCTGACCCGTGGCGGTTGCCGGAGGAAGTGCAGGGGCAGCAGCCCCTCGGTCTGGACGCGCGGCTGATCCGGGTCATGATTGGCGGTCCAGGCGACACCGCTGAGGAGGTGGAGAAAGCACGTGAGGTGCTCGGACAG
Organism: Deinococcus depolymerans; assembly: GCF_039522025.1. Taxonomy (NCBI): domain Bacteria; kingdom Thermotogati; phylum Deinococcota; class Deinococci; order Deinococcales; family Deinococcaceae; genus Deinococcus; species Deinococcus depolymerans. The sequence continues at coordinate 38,922 of NZ_BAAADB010000034.1, forward strand.
TGGAACCTGCGCCACGCGGAGGAACTCGGCGCGGTGCTGCTGTTCAAGCACTGGCAACTTCACTCGTATCCCGGCTGGAACGAGCGGCCGCAGGCGCTGATCAACGAGCAACTCGTGGAGCGTGCGGACCTGCTTGTGGCGGTCTTCTGGGCCCGCCTGGGCATGGACTCTGGCACGGACGAGTCCGGGACGGTGGAGGAGATCCGGAGGATGGCGGCGGCTGGGCGGCCCGTGATGGTGTACTTCTCTAATCGATCCAAGTCCCTGGATTTTATGAGGGACGCGACTAACATGAAGGAGTTAGAACGGGTTCACGCGTATCGTGCCGACATCGAGCAGCAGTTCAGGGGCATGTACAGCACGTTCAACTCTACGGATGCGTTCGGTGAAAAGCTCGATCTGCATCTGACACGATTCATTCGTGACCTGCGGGACAGGAACTTTCAGGTGCAGCAGTCCCCGCAGGGCAGCCTGCGGGCCTTCCGGGAGAACCGACGGGCTGAACTGGCCACTCTGAGGGGCACAGTCACGCGCCTGGAGATCGAGTTCGGGAGCAACGGCCACCGCATCAACGGCGCGGAGGCGCAGAAACGGCGGACGCTCGCCCGGCTGGCGGAGGCGATAACCATGCATTACGCCACATGGAAGCCGCACCTCATCGAGGACGCGTGTCAGGCGTGGGAAGGTCTGATCGGTTTCGCCAGGCAGGTGGCCAGTGAACCAGGAACGTACGGGAGTGGCGCGGCACTGGAGGAGAACGGTCGGGAATTGCTGAACGAGGTGAAAGGCTGGCTCGGCATCCTCGAGAGTGGTCTTTCACATCGCTGAGCGCTCGCGCTGCAGATCGATCTGCAGCGCGAGCGCTCAGCGATGCCGCGCAGATCTCGCCTCGGGAACGGCGCCCGCTGCGATACCTTCAGAGCACAATGACCCTCCTCCCTGAAGATCTGACCCAGTGCAGTCGACGAGTCCTGGCTCACCTGCGCGCCTCCTACGTGTCTGGCCAGGGCTTTGCAGACACCGGTGAGCTGGCCCAGGCCTTGCAGGTGGACCTCCCGCTGATCGCCGCGAGTTGCCGACAACTGCAGGGGCTTGGAGAGCTGGCCATCGTGGCGAACCGCGGCGGCGACGAGTTGCTCGTCCGGATCACCGAGGTGGGCATGCGCGCAGCGGATCGCGCGGACACTCCACCTTCAGGAAGTTTGGTCCAGAATTTCCATGCTCCTGTCGGCATCGTTGCCACCCAGGTCGGGAACCACAACGCCATGACCCCGCAGCAGCGCAGCGGCGGCACCGTCGAGGAGTTTGCCCTGCTTCTCGCCCAACTCCGGGCCCAGGTCGCCACCTTGCCGGAGGACGACCAGGACGAGGCCACGATGACCATCGAGAGCCTCGACAAGGGCGTGAAGGAGGGCAAGCTGGCCCGTGCCGGTCGGGCCGTCGAGACGCTGAGCAAACTGGGCGCGGCGTCCGCGACCTTCGTGACCTCCCTGAAAACCATCAGCCAGACTCTCGGACTGCCTTTCCCAGGGGCAGACAGCTGAGAGTGAGACGACTGGACGCAGCGGAGGAGTGGGCGAGGATCGACAGCATCCTCCAGCCGTTGGGGTGGCACGACATGGATCAGGCGCGGCTGCTGCTCGAGTGTGGCTGCGAACCCAGCCGGGCGGCCGAACTCAGCATGACTCAGGCGGATCAGCTCGGCGCCTGGCTCGAAGTGGATCCGGAGTATCTGCTGGGACGCGAACAGAACCCGGTCGTTCATCCGAACCTCTACCACAATGTGCCCTCTGAACTCTGGCGGGCGATCATCACGGCAACGACGTCACACACGCTGCGAGAGGTGCTGGTTCTAAAGGTCAGAGGGATGAATCTCGACCGGCTCCGCCCTGGCATAGGCACGGATGATCCGCGGTCGATGCTGGCCGTCGTGCTGACCCTCCGGCGACCGCTGGGGTCGTATGTCGTGGAGACTTGGCAACTCTGGCAGCCCGAGCCCTGGGTCTATCCGAAGTCCCGCGAGCATGTGCTCTCCGTCCTTCTGCTGCTTCAGGCTTTGGATGCGCGAGGGTTCAGCGGCTGCTACCCCCGAGGTCTGGAGATCTCAGCGGAAGAAATGAAGGCGTTGAACAAAGGGCAGATGCACATCACTGCGGTTCTTGGCCATCACCGGTGGCCCCCAAAGTGGGATGTGCAGAATTTCCTGCAGCCAGCGGGGCTACTCGCCTCTCGGCGGCGCAACGAGATCGAGCAGTCGCTGCAGCATTACGGTGACTGGCGGGCGATGCTCTCCGATCACAGGTGAGGTGTCTACCCCAACGCCTGGAATAGAAGAAGGCGACCCGAAGATCGCCTTGCTTTTTCTACTATAGAGCGGTATTCAGGTTAGGTCAATCCTATGCGGCCGGATCGGCAGCATCCTGTTTTTTCCTGTCCAGGACGCGCTTGACCTGCACCGCACTCCAGGGGCCGCCCTGTCGGGTGCGGAAGCCATGCGCGTCCAGCTGGGCGGCGACTGCTCGTAGACTGAGCCCCTGAGCGCGCAACGCACCCGCATACGCCGCCACAGGTCGCATGTCAGCGACCGCCAGGGCTCGTGAGGTCGCCGCCCCCGCCAGGCGCGCTTCAGCGGTGAGGTTCTCCGGCTTACCGAGCTTCAACCCACGAGCTTTCCGCGCCGCCAGCGCGGCTTTCGTGCGGGCGGAGATCAGTTGGGCTTCGCGCTCGGCGACGGCGGCCATGACGTGGATGGTGAGGTTGTCGGCTTCGGGCATGTCTACGGCGACGAAGCGGACGCCGGATTCCATGAGGCTGGCGACGACGGCGACGTTGCGGGCGAGGCGGTCGAGCTTGGCGATGAGGAGAACCCCATTGACTCGGCGGGTGTGATCGAGGGCCGCCTCTAGTTGTGGCCGGCGGCGTTTGCGGGTGCCGGTTTCGATCTCGGTGAATTCGAGGACGACCTCAAGGTCCTTGCTGCGGGCATGCGAGAGGACGGCGGCCTGCTGAGATTCGAGACCCAAGCCGCTTTGGCCTTGTTTGGCGGTGGAGACTCGGTAGTAGGCGATGGCGGGGGTGGGCACCTACCCATGTTACAACTCTCATCGGAGCGTTTAAGAACTGTAACAGCGGGGCAAGCTAGCCTGAGAGAGCCTGCGCGCCAAGCACAGGCAGTGCAGCGTGGCTCGTGTAGCTGGGATTTCAGATTGACTGGAATCGCGAGGGGGCACCGTCAATACTATTGCGACTGTCCCCATTCACGCTCATGCCAAGGACAAGGCTGAGTGAGTCCCGTGGGTTGCAACATCCGCGTCCATCACCCGATTTCTCCTTACTCCCGGAAGCGGCTAAACCGTCCCGAGAAAGTCACAGAGGTTTCAATGAACCAATCCACTGCTCTCAAAATGGCCAGTGACACAACTACAAGTCCTAGCCGTCTCCTTCGCCTCGCTGACAGCGTGGACGCTGCTGTCAGCGAGGCGGCATTGAAGACGCTTAGCAAGCATCCAGATCGTTCTGTGCGCATGCTCGTCGCCAAGCATGCTCGTGTCACGGCTGCCGTTCTGAGTGGCCTGAGCACCGACGATCATCCATTTGATCAAGAGATCGTTCGCGTCAGTACAAGTGGGCAAGGTGTTCCCACTGCATCCATCCCGGAAGGTGTTCGTGAGGAAATAACGAGGCTGCATCCGCTCCTACAGGCTTCCCTGGAACGCCACGAACGGCAAGGAAAATACAACTCCTTGCGTTCGGCCGACGAAGCAACTCTGTGCAGCTTGGCAGCCGATCCGCACCAGGACCTAGATGTGCTGGCATATATTGAGCAAAACTTTGGGCGCCAGCGAGATGTCTGGGGGGCGTTGCAAAGCAATCCTGCCACCCGACTATACCGCGTGAGGTCAGGTGCCTACGGTGAATCCCCCGCGGGTGTGCTTAAAATTCCTTTTCTCGACGAAGACTTCTTCAACTCATTATTCCACTCCCTTGATCAGAGGTATTGGCGTCAACTTGCGAAACATCCTCTGCTTCCTGCTCAATTACAAAGACAACTGTTTGATACAGGGAATGTACAGGCTATCATAGGCCTTCTCTGTAATCCTAGGCTAGACTCTGACATCCTCGGCAGGATTGTGGGCTCCAGACCGCCTACCAACTACCAAGATGTCATGATCGACGAAGACGATATCATCCATCCACAGGGTCTCGCTTGGCTTTCAACATCCAATGACTCTAGTGTCATGTGGGTTGCCGCACGTCACCGTCTAACAGACGAAGTCACGCTCACGAGACTAGCGCTGGAGGACGAATGTGAGCTGGAGGTTGTTACTAGACCCGTGACCCCAGATTCCATCCTGATGAAGTTGAAAAGACGTTTCCCTAGCTACAGCGAGATGTGCGATGCACGCCTGACCGCTAACGTGAGAGAAATGCAGGAGATCCTGCAGAAGAACAGCAGCCTTGTAGTCTGTAGTTTGGCACGTAACCCTAGGCTCCCTTCATGGTTGGCAGAAGAGTTAGCTACCGCCGACGATTTCGCGGTTCGTCGGGCTGTGCAAGAAAATCCCAACTTACCCGATGCCCTCTTACAGCAGCTGGCCACGCGTCACGGTTCAGCTTCGGAAGTAGCACACAATCCTGGTGCCAGTGAAAAGGCTCTGGAAGTTGCATTGAATACGGTCAGGACCATGACGGGCGTAACGGTCGATACGTTTCTGAATCCGATCTTGGCACACCCTCTGCTACGTCCGGACACGATCCGCGATGTGCTACTGGAAAAACTCGCGGACGATCAGTTTGGCATTCTGCCTCACGCCATCTCCCGGGAACTGGACAGATTGAAAGACTCATGGACCCCTGTAAACGGCGGCTTCCGCCAACCTGAGGATGACATAGGACAGATTTACGTTCTGTTCAACCCGGCGATGCCAGGTCTCGTGAAAGTCGGTTCCTCGGGCCGCTCGGGCGAGTTGCGCGCCAGGGAACTGTCGTCTTCTACAGGCGTGCCCACACCCTTCATCCTTCTGCATTCCGTGGGCGTCAGGAACCATATTGGTGCGGAGCAGCAACTGCACCGCGAACTGGAACAGGAGGGCCTACGCTACTCCGACAGGCGCGAGTTTTTTCGCCTAGAACCGTCAGAAGCTATCGATAGGCTGCTGAAGTTTCAGCAATCCTGGAACCAGCACCACTGATCTGTGATTCAGCGACCAGCTGTTCCTCGAGGCTGACTACACGATTTGCGAATTTTTGTACGTTGAGCTCTCGTCCTGCCTGTCCCAATTGAAGCATCTGAAATCGAGGGGGAAACGTCGATTCCATGGGTTCGGAACTCTGTCCCAGAAGGAGTTCCGAGCAGATCGATGGGTTGACTACCGAAAACAAAGCCCTCAAAGCGGAAATCGCCCGCATGAAGGGGACCTGAGAGTAGGAACAGCCGATTACCCTGACACCATCGGGTGCTAGGGAGTCGACAGCCGCTAATTATTGGTAATCCGTTGACTTTGGATGAGATCGACGTTCAGCACGTGCTTCGCGAGAACCGTCGATATCAGCTTTCACCCTGTGTGGGACCCAATGATCGGAGGAGTCAACGAACTACCAATAAGAGGTCAAGGCATAAAGAAGCACATCTTGAAGCTCAGCACGCGCCTATAACTGTGGACAGCTAGATCACGCCTTCTTGGGGGAGTCACTTGTCGAAATCCGGTGCACAAGCAGCCTTGAGGGGTTATCGTCTGCAAGCCCTCTACACCTTGCATCGGCTGCTTCACAGTCGTGAGGGTGTCGTATTCCACCTGGAGGGTCATGAGGACCTCGACATCTTCGACCCGCAGGGTGAGGCACTGGAAATTATTCAGCTCAAGGCCTACGAGCGTGACCTCACGCTTTCCATTCTAAAACCCAAAAAGGACCGCTCATTCTTCCGGAGGGTGCTGGAGCGGCGGGGTGAGCTTTCGGGCGTTGTCGAGCGCGTCGTTAGCTTCGGTCCGTATGGCGATGACCTTGGCAGGGCCTGGGCGAATGATCCGGTGGCACGACATGACGTGGTCACACAGTTCATTTCCTGGGGCTACACGCGGGACGAGGCTGAGTACCTGCTGGGAGCCGTCGAGCTTGACCGTGCCGACGAACAGGTACTTGAAGCTGAGGTCTTCACTTGGTTGTGCTCGACGTTCACTGGTTACGATCCCCACGCGGCCTTTGACCTGCTGCACGCCTGGCTCTTCCGCCTGGCCGAGAGGCAGGAACGAATCTCCCTTCGGGACGTACAGCAGAAGTTAAGCGCTATTGGACGCTTCCTCGCTGACCGGGCTGCCCATCACGCAGAGTGGTTCACCAGCTTGGTGCCCCTGACGGGCGACTCGGTCCAGGCCGGGAGTGCGTATGAGGCTGAGTTTTACCAAGGCGTCTCGGCGCGCTACGAGCACATCCTGGCGAACGTGGACGTTGCGCGCGAGGATCGTTTGCGGAGTATCGACGAGGCGTTCACCCACGCTCCCTTGGTGGTCGTTCGGGGTGCTTCCGGGCAGGGCAAGAGCGCGCTCGCCTACAGGTATCTCGCGTTATAGCCTCAATCGCCCGAAAACCCCCGTTAAGGGCTTAAACGCCGTGCCAGTCAGTCCCGAAGGCGGCCCAGATCGAAGTGGTATCGCCCAAAGGGGTTGATGTGCTTGC
>NZ_BAAADB010000035.1 GCF_039522025.1 Deinococcus depolymerans
CGCAGCAGGGGCGTCGTGAGACCCAGCACCTCGTCTGGAAGGTCATGCCCGGCGGCCCTCAGTCGGGCCACCACGCCCTCGACCTCGATCATGTTCCAGGCCACTACGGCGTTGTGCAGCACAGCCAGGGCGCTGAAACTCTGGGCCTGATCTCCGAACTCCCGGCCCCGCAGTGCGCCTTCCTGTCCGAAGAACAGGAACCGGGACAGGTCATTCGACGCCTCTCCTTTGTTCAGCTCCCGTGCCTGGACGCGGCGAAACTCCTCGCTCCCGGCGGTGCGCAGGATGTGCATGGTCTTCTCGGCCCGTCCGATCTCAGCCAAAGCCTGGTGCACCCGGTTCTGTCGGGCGTAGGATCCCAACCGGTGCAGGATCAGCGACGCTGTCGCTGTTCCTGTCTGAATCGAGGCCATCACCCGCACCACCTCATCCCAGGCCTCGCGGACGACGTGCGTTTTGATGGTGCCCTTGAGAATCGGGTCGAGGTGCTCGTAGACCTTGCTCCGGTCGAGCTTGTACAGGGTCTGCTCGTGCACGTTGGCAATGCGAGGTGCGAGATCCCTGGCGAGCAGCGCAGCAGAAGCCATGACCACCTCCGAAAAGCCGTGCGAATCGGTGAAGACCCGCCCCGGATCAAGTTCAGTGCCATGGTCAAGCAGACCGTCCAGCACGAAAGTCGCCTCCCGTAGCCGCACCGGAATGGCCTGCTGGTACAGGCGCAGGGACGTGTCGGTGGTGTGAACATACATGTTCACACCACGTCCGCCGAGCAGGTGGCTGTAGTCCGCCGCGAGAATGTTCACTGGGACGTAGAACCGCATGCCGTCCGCGCTGCACGTGTCCCCAGTGCCGTAAACGGCGGCCATCGGCAACTTCGAGGCGAAGTTCACCAGCTCGACACTGGCAGTTCTGAGGGCGTCCTCGGTGAGGAGTCCATCAGCAGCGGCAGTGATTTCGCGCACCGACAACCCGGAGGCCGAGGCCATCCGGGCTGCCCCAATGTTGCAGCCCACCGCGATCAGAGCGGCAAGGGCGTTGCGCCGCTGGACGCCGCGCGGCCAGGGCGATTTCTCGCCGTCCGGCAGGAAGGCCCTGAGTAGGTCCATCCGTGCGTCAAGGTCGATCACGATGTCTACCAGTTCGCGGGCCGGAAGGTGCCGTTCGATCAGCGCTTTGGCTGCCCGAGCGGTGGACTGAATCCCCGCTGTCCGCAGGGCGGCCAGCTTCCACTCGCCCTTGGCTGCATCGATCCGCAGTGCCTCGTTGCGGGGAACTCCGGTGTTGACGGCGCCGGTGACCGCGTGCAGCCGCTGATCCAGGTTCTCCAGATACGTGGCCGCGTCCAGTGGAAGGTTCAGCTGCGCGTAGTGCGCTTCCCGGTCACTCTGCCAGCGGTCCTTGGGGATCAGGTAGTCCTCAAAGTCTGCCCACTGGCGGGAATGCTGCACCGTGACGTCTCCGGCCTTGAGCTTCTCGACCAGGGTCGAGAGCAACGCCAGTTCGTAATGTGGACGGGACACCGCAGTGTGCCCACCCTGCCGGGTCAGCACGCAAGGCTGCCACTTTGGTGGCAGCCAGCCGGTCGGCACGTCGTCCCCGAGTTTGCGTTTGCCAGACGCATTGAAGGTGCGCAGGTGGACGACCGCCTGACCGATCAGGCTGCCTTCCGCCCACTGGAACGGCATCACCCGGAGCAGGGTCGGCGAGAAACGCCGGGTGTAGTCCCACGACGACTCGGTCAGTCGGTAGTACGACCCGTCTCCCTCCCGCAACTGTCGACTGCCTTCGACCAACCGGGTCAGTTCTTCGCGGGGATACCGCTGGATGATCTCGGACCGCAGGCCAGGGTCGGGGATCGCCTCGTCGAGGGTCAGCGTCCCGAGCACTTCGAGCACCTCCACCGCTCGACTGCGGGCCTCCTGACTGGCCTGAAACAGCTGCTGGCGGCGTTTTCTGGCTTTGTTGTGGATGTCGTTCATCACCTTGTCGAGAGCGTTGACTACCGCGTCGGTGGTCACGGCGGTTGCCATCGACAGGAAGCACAGCAGCACGGCCCGCCGTTTGGACGGCGGGAAGCGCCGCAAGCTCCAGGCGTCGTACCGGTAGCCCCACAGTGCCAACTGCCGACGCATCTCGGGGGGTAGAGTATGGACAGCCGGCCAGTTGGAGAGCCCCAGTTCCAGCAGGGTGGTGAGGCGCGCCAGCAGGAACAGCAGGGTGTCGGCCGATTCCTTCTTGGCCGGGAGTTTCAACGCCTCGATCGGTGAGCGTGGCCAGGCGGACTCCTGATTGTCCCCGGCACCCAGCAGCGCGTCGAGTTGACTTTCCTGCTCTGCTTTCAACTCCCGGGTCAGTGTGAGGTAGGTGGCCTCCAGGGCGGCCTCGCGGGCGCTGGCGATCAAGTCACGGAGGGTGGTGCGGCCCGGCCGCACCACCCGGTGAGCGAACAGCCAGCCGTGGCCGGACTGACGCAGCGATTCCGTTCGTGGCGTGCTTCGGGCCACGACGCTCAGGTGGGCCGCGAGTCGTTCGCGCTCGACCTCTCCGCAGCGCACGTACCCGAGGTACGTGCGGATCCGTTCCAGGTGCGTATGCCGGGTGTTCTCGTCGCTGGGGTAGCCGTCCAGGCCGATCGACAGCAGGCCCAGCTGGGATGCCAGAGTGTCCCGGATCTCGTCCGGCACGTCAATCAGGTTGGACAGGAAGAACCCATAGCTCCGCAGCGTGCACAGCTGGACGGCGAATCCGAGACGGTTGACTGGTCCCCGGCAACGAGCGACTTCGCTCAGGTCAGTGTCGTTCAGCAGAAACTGCTGCTGAACCAGGGCCTCGCCCAAGCCTTCCGGGAGGCGATCGCTTCCCCGCTCGCCCTCTGGGAGGTTTGACATCCAGCGGCCTAGCGGCGCTCGAGCGCTTTGAGGTACTGGTCACCCATGTTCTTGGCGCTGGTCTGGGCATAGATCTGGGTGGTGGTGATGCGCTTGTGGCGCAGGAACTTCTGGACCTGATCGAGTGGCATTCCCGCGTCCAGCAGCAGGGTGGCGACACTGGCCCGCAGACGGTGCGGGGTCACGACCTTTTCGATCCCGGCGCTAACGGCGGCATCGTGCACCACCCGTTGCACCATCCGCGGCGTGTACCGGGCAGAACGATTGCTTTCGAATAGGGAGCCGCTCGAGCGGCTCCCCAGATGGGTGCGCAATTCCTGCGCGAGGCTCGGCAATACCGGCACGTAGCCATCACTGCCGCCCTTGGCGTGCAGGATCCGGATCTGTGGCGGATCGAGGTCGAGGTGCAGATCGGCCACCGTGAGGTTCACAAACTCGCTGACACGCGCGCCGCTGTAGAACAGCGTTTTGAGCATCAGACCGTAGCGTGGAGCACGCCGGTAGGCGTGCTCAATCAGCCGTTCGACTTCCTGGTGACTGAGGCGCTCCACGGTGCGTTCCCGGTCGCGCGGTGGGTGCAGATTCAGCGCTCTGCGGGTCTGCTCCACCACGTGCTTGGTCTGGTCGTAGCTGAGGTGATGTTTGCGCCAGAGTTTGACTGTCTCCAACACCACGGCCCGCAAGTCGGCCGAGTTCGCAGTCTCTGGTTGACCGCGAACTCCGGCCGACTTACGGGCCGATTCAGTGGGGTTCATGCCTCAGTGTAGGCAAAAAGTTCGCAGTATGGTTATTCTGCGAACTCTTCCAATCTCCTTAAAGATGTCCGTCCTCGTCTCAGTGCTATTTCAGTGCCCTCTTGATCCAGGTGTTGAAATAGGCCTGTGTGGCCGCGAGGGTAAACGCAGCACAGGCCGCTACGAACCAGTACCTTGCGCTTCCCCCGGTTTCCAGGAGTGCCGTCATGGTTGGGCCAGACACCATGGCAGCCAAGCCCCAACTCGTTCCGTACACGGCGAAGTACCGTGCCCGGGCCTGAACCGGTGCAATGCGGGCCACCACCGAATACGCATGTCCCAGCAGGAGAAGATCGCCCACGCTGGCCACGACGATCGCCCAGGCAAGTTGTCCGATGGTCTGGCTCATGGCTGACGCGAGGAAGCCCAGACCGACCATCACGTAGCCCCAGATCAGGGCGGAAAGAGGCTGACGGAGCACCGCCGGACCACGCTGTAAGATCGGCTGTCCCAGGGCGATGATCGCGGCAGAGAGTGCCAGTAGGAGGCCTGCGTCTGCGGCGGGTGCGCTGTAGCGGAGTACTGAAAACGACAGGACGGCGGGGACCTGCAGGTAGACGCTGGCAAACACAGTATTGATGCCGAAGAGCCCCAGCAGAAGGGGGTCGCGCCACGGCCTGGCCGCCGAATCCAGACTGGCCTGCTGTTCAGGGACCGCAACTGCGCGCAGCTGCCAGCCCACCAGTCCTGCCGCGGCCATGCAGGTCAAAGCGTCAATCAAGAAGAGGATATGCAGGTTGGACGATCCGGTCGCCGCCGCCAGCAGCCCGGCGGCTACGGCACTGCCAGCCAGTGCGGCGCCGAGCCAGCCATACGCCTGGGGTCGGGTCGGTTCAGGCGTGAGATCCGCGATCAGGGTCTGGGAAGGTGCTTCGTAGAGTTCAAATGCCAGCCCCAGCCCTATTACTGCAGCGATGGTCATGGCCTTCCCCAGATCCGCTCCTAGGAGAGCTTGAAATACTGCGCAGCCGATGAGTCCAGCGACCATGGTTTGGACTGGACCGATCCGGTCACTGAACATCCCGCCCAGGAGTCGGGAAGGAATGGTCGCGGCCCCGAACAGGCCGAGCAGCAGGCCGACGTCAGGCAGAGAAAACTGGCCTCCCTGAACCAGCAGGGCGGCGAGAAACGGGAGTGAAAAGGCCCCCATGCGGTTGACCGCCCGCGCGAAGATCAGGAGCCGAACCGTGGGTGGTAAGGCTCGCCAGGGCTCGACCACAAGAGCGAACACTTGACCACTCCTGTGACTATTCATTTCTTGTTTACCGGTCACAACCAGAAGGTAGGCGACTGTGCGAGACTGGTCAAGTGAAGTTTGAGAGTCACATCGAGCGGGTCTTGCAGGTCACCGTCTGCCTGGTCAACAGGCTCACGCCCGGGCACTCGGGTGGTCGCGAAGTTTTCCCGGTGGCAACCAGCAATCTGGTTCCAACCGTCACGCAGTGCCTGGGCGTGAGCGTGCAGTTTGCCTGTACAGAGGCAGACGCAGCACAGTTGCTGCAGTACGCGCAGTCGTCCCGGATCGTCATTCAGTCCATCGAAGCTGGCGATCTGGAGTCTGCTGCCGTGACGGTCAATCGCTTGTTGCGTGAAACGGGAGCCCGGCCACAGCTGGATCAGCACGGGTCTGGGTGGAATCTCCACTTCCACGGCCAAGACGACTCGGTCGGTATCGGGTGGGCAGCAGGTGGTGCCGCAGCACTGGCCCTCATTGTCGGGAGTGACCGGGCGGAACGACTCGGCGTCTGCGTGGCACCGGTCTGTGACCGGGTGTACCTCGACATGTCAAAAAATGGGAGCCGGACCTTCTGCTCGAAGGCTTGTCAAAGCCGGGTC
>NZ_BAAADB010000037.1 GCF_039522025.1 Deinococcus depolymerans
AAGCCGATGATCACGCAGTGCACGGCCGCGTTGCCCTTGGCCTCGTTGGCCCATTTGAACGTCTGGTGCGCGAAGGTCAGTTGCTGCCCGTAGGTGTTCAGTACGCCCCCCCAGAGCGGCGCGACCTGTTCGCCCTGCGTGACGCTGTTGGTGCTGACAAGCGCGGTGGCCACGGGCAGCGCGGGGTGATCGCGGTGAGCGTGGTTCATGAGCTGCGCCGCTTTGAGGTACCACGCGCTCACGTAGTCCAGGACGCCGGCGTCACGGGTGCCCCCGAACGTGGCGACCACCTGGGCGCGCTGCAGGGCCGTCATCTTCTTGCCCCCCACGAAGGGCGGGTTGCCCACGATGTACAGCCGCGCGAGGGCCGGCGCGTCCGCGTCCAGGTTGAGGTGCGTGGCCCAGTCGTTCTGCAGGGCGTCCCCGTGCAGGATGTGCGCGGCCTGCCGCAGGGGCAGGTTCACGAAGTTCTGGCCCAGCTGCCGGCTGGCCTCGACGTTCATCTGATGGTCGGTGAGCCACATGGCCACGCGGGCGATCTGGCTGGGGAACTCGTCGTACTCGATGCCGTAGAACTGCCCCACGTTGACCTTGAGCAGCTGCGAGATGTCCAGTACCTGCTGCCCGCGCTGCTGCTCGATCAGGGCGTCCAGCTCCAGGCGCCGCAACTCGCGGTACGCGAGGATCAGGAAGTTGCCGCTCCCGCAGGCCGGGTCCATGAAGCGCAGTCGGGGTAACAGGTCAAGGAACGCCTGCAGCTTGCCCTTGTTGCCGCGCGCCGCTTCACGCTGCGCTTTGAGGTCGTCCAGAAACAGCGGCCCCAGGGCCTTGATGATGTTCTCCTCGGACGTGTAGTGAGCGCCCAGGCGCCGGCGCTCCTCTTTGTTCATAACGGCCTGGAACATGCTGCCGAAGATGGCGGGGCTCACCTGTCCCCAGTCCACGGTGCAGGCTTCCAGCAGCATCTCGCGCATCCGACTGTCGAAGTCCGCCAGCTGGATCGGTTCTGCGAACAGGTCACCGTTCACGTACGGGAACGCGGCGAGGTGAGCCGGCAGCGTGGACTGACGCCGGTCAGGGGCCTGGTTGAGTACCTGGAACAGGCGTCCGAGCGTGGCGCCCAGATCCTGCCCGTCCTTGCGGGTGTTATCTGCGAGCAGGTCGTAGAACACGTCTGTCTCGTCGAACAGACCCGTGTCGTCTGCGAAGAGCAGGAAGAGCAGGCGCACGAGCATGACTTCCAGGTCGTGCCCGGTGTACCCGCTGGCTTCCAGCAGGTCGTGCAGCTTGCCCATCTTCTCAGCGGCCTTGACGTTGACGGGATCGGCCTCGTGCAGGCGCCGGAGTTGCTTGCCGATCAGGAACCCGAAGGCCTCGACGCGGTTGGGCAGCTCGCTGAGCGGGAACTCGGTGTGATCGCCGCTGCTGACCTCGTACAGGCGCATCCGGGCGAAGTCCGACAGCGCAATGAACTGCGGGCGCTCGTGTTCCTCTAGGGCCTCGGCGTAGCCCAGGGCCTGCGCGTATGCGGCGTCCAGGTCTTCACCGGCGCTCTTATGCTCGGCCATGAAGCGGCCGGGCAGCAGCAGGTCGATGCGGCCCCGGCCGCTGCCCTTGCCCAGCCCGCTGACCTTCTGCTCGAACTTGCCCTCGCGGCGTCGGCTGACGCCGAACACCTTCAGGAAGTCATTCCAGAAAGACTGGGCCTCGGCGTTCTCCTTGCGTTCGCCCTGGTACTCCTGGGCGAATGTCGCGGCGTTCGTGCGGATCTCGTTCCAGTTCAATGCCATGTAACTACCCAGTATTCCCGCTCCTGGAGATGTCCGGTGTCGCACATGCATCTGACCGCTCGTCCAACACGATCACCTGTCGAACATAATCCAGAAAGAAAGAAAGTTAGAAAGAAAGAAAGACTCTCTCAGGTCCATGATGGGGTCAAGCGTCATGAGGCACAATGGGCCGCAGCTTATGCCCATCACGCAAGTCAACGCCGCACGCCTGCCCGTCCATCACGCTTCTCTGCAGGTCACGGGGTGGCTTCTGGAGCGCCGTGGCCAGACGTTCGTGCATCAATGGCCGGTGCAGCTGAGCGGCGAGGACCGCGTGCACATTGGGCAGCGCGTGACGGTGCTGGCGCGGCCCCGGACGGACCTGTGGGGGAATCTGAACGATAAGACCGGCCTGCAGCGGCTGGCCCTGGCGCCGGCGCACCGGCCAAACGGATCGCGGTTCAGCGCGCTTGGGCAGCTGCGCCGTGTGGATCCATCTGAACAGATGATCGTGCTGCGCACGTTCCGGAACGGTTCGCACGGCAAGTTCGTGTCCCTGCGCGTCCGCGCCACAGAGAGCGTCCTGCGGGCTGTGGACGTGAACTGGTGGGCCGTGCAGGTGCGGGGCGGCCTCGTTGGGCGCACGCTCATCGCGGACGTCGTGGAGCACCGGCCCCCAGTGCGCCCAGGGGGGAAGTGGATGGACGAGTGGACGCTCGCGCCGGGCGTGGATCTCACGGCCTTCCCTGACCTCATTGAGCGCCCACTGACGGCCAGCGCGGTGCTGCGGCGCACCCCAGCCGGGCGCTGCTACCTGAATGGCCGGCCGTTGAAAGGTGACGCCTTTGAGGCGCTGCTCAAGGCTGGGTATCTGTGGGGCCGAATCCCCGGAGTGCCCTGAACGAACAGCAGGGCCGCAGCTGGGGGCTGCGGCCTCGTGTGTCTACGCTGGGTTAGACGATCTCGACGGTGACCTCGGTGAACATCGGGCCCCCGGGACTGCTCCACGTTTCCCGGTAAGTACCCGGGACCATGAGCTTCGCGGGGCTGGCGCGGCTCGGTAGCCAAGCCTTGAACGCCCTCCAGGCCGTAGCCCAGTCGTCCGTCGTGAGAGTGGGTGTACGGGACGCGCTGCCGCGCCCGCTCCGTGTCTGGCCATGGATTATCCAGGTCATGCCTGAAGGGTAGGAAGGTTGGCCCGAAAACTGAAAAACGGTCACGTTGGGCTACAGCAGTCGATGGGCAGCGACGGCAGCGCGCGGTGTTCACGGAGATGGAGTAGAAGACCTCTGGTCGTGAACTGGGGGGCGATCCTACGTGAAGTGGTTCGCTGTGTTGGGACGCCCGGGCCGTACAGTCGTGACAAGCATTAAGAAACAATTAAGTAGGTGGACAGCCTGTTGGTGAGGCGTGGATAAGGTGCTGTCAGAAGCCTTCTTGTCACATAGATTTGACAAACGTCGTGTGCATCGGCGTTGAGGCCTTACAAGAGGGATCACCGTGCTCATCGGTCAGAAGGCGCCTTCTGACCCGTCCGGACTGTCCAGTTGCTAGCAGATCTAGATCTGCTAGCAACTGCTAGCTAGCAAGATATGAAGCTAGAAAGATTTCTTTCTTGCTTTCCACGACGTTGAATCTGGGCTTTGAGACTGGTCGGCCGGCGTGCTAGCGTCAAGCCAATAAAAAAGACCCGCGCAACAACGCACAGGCCCTCGACAAGCACAGCGTAGCGCGGGCGGGAGCCTATGCCTAGTGCCTGACCACCAATCCCCGTCCACACTCAAGTTTCTCAGCCTTATTCCCGTGGCCCTGCAGGTCGAGCAGACCCCCACTACTGAACCCATTACGCCGACGATCGAACCTGAGCCGTGTCCTGCGAGCGCCGTCACTCTGGTGGCTGCACAGCGACCCACCCTGACCGTTGCGACAGTGCAGACTGTCCAGGTATCCCGGGTGTTCACTCACCAATCGCTGTCAACTCCCAAGTTCCTCAGCCTCATCCCTGAGGGTCTGCAGGCCCCGCAGCACCCCACTTCCCAGTCCATCACTCTGGGGACCGTACAGCCGTCCGCTGTGGCCGTGAGGACCTGTGTGGACTTGGAAGCCCCGCAGGCTGTTATCCCGGCGCCCGGCATGCCGACGGGCGCACTGGAGCCTCGCACCGATGTTGTGCGTCCTAGCCCGGCGATCGCGGCTGCTTCAGTAACCGTGCGGCCGTCTGTTCCGCCCGTCCCGACCGTGCGGGCTGTCCAAGTGTCTCAGCTGCCCATCCCGCTTGTTGAGGACGTCCTCGCAGGCCTCCAGCTGTCCTCTGGCGCACGCCGGACGTTCGAGGCGCTGCATGACCTGGCGCTCCATGCGCTTGCGGTGCGGGGTCACAGCCCCTGCCCGAATACCCTGACCCTGCACCTGCCGCAGCAGCTGCTTGCGGAACAGGTGGGGTACACAACACGCCACCTGCGTCGCCTGCTGACCGAACTCGTCACCGCTGGCGTCCTCGACTGGGGAGCACACGCGTCGAAAGTCAGGGGCATGAGTCTGTGGGACGGCTGCCTGTGGGCAGTGAAGCTCCGTCCCGCTCAGGTGGTGCCCCAACTGCGGCGCGAGGACTGGCTCTACGACTGGCGTGACTTCGAGGGGGATATGGCCGCTGGGCGCACTGTGAAGGGCATCAAGGCAGAAATGTCCCAACTACATCCCGATGAGCGGAAAAAGGCTGTCATAGACACCTTAAAAGCCTGGGCCGTTATTCCCGGAACACCCTTGAATCCCGTTGCTTGTAGTTCGGACATCGGCGCTACAGATGACCTGGATGTCGTCCAGGGCGTCACAGACGTCGTTCGCCGGTTGGATGAGGTGGCGCAGGTGCATCCGTCGCACCGTGCCGGTCTGGTCGGCCGACTGGGGTCCGCCTTGAGCAAGGCCCTGGGTGACCGTCAGTCGCGCCGGTTCTACTGTGGCTTGATCTGGCAGTCGTGGCGTGAAGAGATTGAGGGACACGGGGGCCTGCAGGTGCTGAAGGCCCTGCTGGAGCGGTTGCAGGTCGATCGGCGTGAGTGGCTGGAGCTGCGTAGCCCCGGCGCACTGCTTGCTGCACGGTGGAACGCCAGGACGGCGTAAGGGGGTACCCCATCCTCAGAGTGCAGTGGTGGTGTCCGGAAATACTGGCCGGCCCGCGTAGTTGATGAACCAGTGAACAGCTGTGGGTTCCGTGCCGCGACTACGGCGCCGTAGTCGCGCATTACGCCTCAGGCAGACTGTCGGATTTTGAGTCAAGTTTAAAACACTGTGCAGAACTCTGCACAGATGTGCATGTCGTTCCGAGCAATGCCTTGCGGGAATGAAAGTTCGTGAATAACATAACCGGCCATGAACCGTCCCCCGTGGAGCCTGCACACGTGACCTCTCTTGGTATCTCTGCGGCAAACCCTTCCCACCTGTTCTCCGGCCTGCAGGATCTGCACGAATGGGACGCCCTGTGTCCCCCTGACGACGCGCCCACCTCGGGCCTTGTGAACCGCGAGCGGCAGCGCCAGCAGTTCGCCCTGCTGGATGTGGCCTGCACCCTGCTGCCCGGTGACAGTCGCCTGCAGCGGTGTCACCGGATCCGCTTGACCACGGGGGCTCCCCTGAGCGTCTACGAGCTGCCCTGGGGCCCCCTGGCGCTGCAGAACGTGCAGACGTGCGGCCGGCCCTACTGCCCACTGTGCGGCCCCCGGATCCGGTCGCGGCGTGGCCGTGAGCTGGTCGGCTTCGCGCAGGCCCTCACCGCGCAGGGGTACCGGGCCCTGCGCGTGGATTGGACGCACGCCCACCCCCCGGGTACGTCCATGGCCGTTCAGGTGGAGCAGCAACGTCACGTGTTCCAGGCCATTAACAGGGGCCGGCGCGCGCTGTCGCAGCAGCTGAGGGGTCTGGGGAGCTACGTGGGAGCCCGGCGCGCCCTGGACTACACCTACGGCGTTGGGGGGCATCACCTGCATGCGCACAGCGTCCTGTTCCTGAAGACGGACGCGCCGCTGGAGGACGTCATGAACGTGGTGCGGGGGGCGTACCTGCACGCCGCGCAGCAGGTGGGCGTCACCGTGGGCGTGGCCGGCGTGCATGGGGCGTGGATCGACCCTGAAGGTGCCCGCTACCTGCACAAGGCCGGCTGGGTGCGGCCGCTGACCATGGGGAGTTCCTGCAGTCCCGAGCAGCTGCTCCTGCTGGCCGGTCAGGGTGATGCGGACGCCGGGAATGCCTGGACGGAGTACGCCCAGGGCCTGCAGGGCGTTAGGACGATCAGTACCACCCCAGGCCTGCGTGCCCGTGCTGAGCACGCCTTGGCCAGTGATGGGGATGACGCGCAGCTCGCGCAGGGCACGGTGCCTCAGGGAGCGCGGCTGGTAGCCCGGCTGGCCCCGTCGATGGCCCGGCTCCCCCTCTTCGCGTTGCCGGCCATGGCTACCTCACAGCGCCCCCCGCAGCCCCCGCGTCTGCAGATGCGCCGCGTTCGTTCGCCCCTGGTCACGACGGCCCGCAGGCTGCCGCGCAACCGTCATTCATTGCAGCAGCGGCAATGAACTGAGGTAACCCCATGGATTGCTTACGCGACCTGATAATTAGGAGCAATGAACTTGACGTGCTGGACGTCATTTCCATTGCTCCTAGTCAGTTCCGTTGCCCATCAAAGAAAGAAAGAAAGAAAGTTACTGGCAGGTGATCAGCGAGGAGTCTGTTCGGTTCGTTCCAGGTATTCCTGCAGGGCGTCGCGCACGATCTCCTGGATCTTGCGGCCCTCGTTGAGTGCCTGCAGTTTCACGCGCCGGTGCAGCGCAGTGGGCAGCCGTGTGTTGAATGACTCCAGGGGGCTTTCATCCTTCACTGAGTGCGAAGCAGGCTGGGGGGCGCTCAGGGACGCTGCAGGCGCCTGGGGCACTTCGATGAGCAGTGGAGCCGGGGTGGTCGCGGCCGGGGTGCTGCTGGCCTTCCTGGGGGCTTTCTGTGGGGCCGGGGCAGCTGCGCTGACTAGCTCAGGGCTGTCCGGGGCTGTCTGCGCCTCTTTGCGTGCCTGGATGGCGCTCTCAATGGACTTGCCCTGGGTACTCTTGCGCTTGGGCGCGGGCTTCTCGGTAGGCTTCTTGCTGGTCACTTCAGTACCTCATGCAGTGCGGCCCGGTACTCGTCCAGGTCGCCAGGGAGCTCGCCAAAGGCGCGTTCAAACTTGATCAGGTGGGGGATGACTCCGAAGACGGGTAGCTCCTCGTGCTCAAGGGCGTGCTTCATCTCGGCCCCCAGGCCCCCGCGTGCCTGTGTGAGCAGGATCCCCCACTGGCCTGTGAAGCCGGACGCGGCCAGAGCGTCCAGGGTGGGAATCAGGCGATCAGCCTCAAGAGCGTTGCACTTGCTGACCACGATCACGCGGGTGGCCATGCGAGCTGACTCACCCAGCACGCGGGGGTCATTCGGGGGCGTGTCCACGACTACCCAATCGTGCTTCATGGCCTGGGCGCTCTTTCCGTCTGGGTACACCTTGAACGGCAGATCCCCAGCAGAGCGGGCCCAGGCCCCGGCACTGCCCTCGGGATCGCGGTCAAGGACGGCCACGTCGCGCCCCTGCTCTGCCAGCAGCGCGGCTGTGTACATGGCCGTGACCGTCTTCCCCACGCCCCCTTTGCGGGACAACACCGAAACGACTTCAGACATGGGTGAAAGATAACTCACTTGTGAGCTTTCGAGAAAGTAAGATTGAAAGAAAGAAAGAAAGTCATCTAGCGGAAGCAGTGACGAGTGCTGTCTGGCAGCCAAGACAAGGGGCCCCAGCATCGCTGAGGCCCCTTCAGATGAGGTTCGTTTACTTGGAAGGTGTGAGGGTGGCAATGCAGGTTGCGGTGCCATTTGCGCCGGCCTTGCAGTTGCTGAGCACTGCGTTGTAAGGGCCGGATTTCAGGACAACCGTGGCAGGAGCGGGGGCCGGTGCGGCAGCCACAGGTGCGGCGCCGTATTTGGCTGCCACGGGCACGTTGTTGATCGGTTTCCCGAACACCCCCACAACTGCGAGGCGTGTGGGCTTCTCTGTCATCACGAAGAAGATGCTGAACTTAATGGGGGTGCCCGCGTAGTAGTTCAAGTTGACGGAGTAGCCGCTTGCGCTTCCGGGACCACCGAGGCCCGCTAATGTCCCCTTGGTAGAACGGCCGTCTGGGCTGACAACATCAAAGTCGCTGACACCGAAGATCTTGGAACCGTTTTTCGTTGCCGTGAAGAGGAAGTCACACTGCACCCCGTCCGTAACGACGTAGCACTGCTGTACACGGATGGAGCCGTCCTCAACCCCAATGTTCTGAGCGAAGGCGTTGGCGCTGAACATCAGGCCCATGATCATCATCGCGGTTCGTTTCATCTGTTGACCCTAGGGAACTGCTCAGGTGCGAGCAAGCGAACTTGACGCAGCGGTGCCAATGCCCCCGTTGGGTGAACAGGCTCGGTTGCTACGTAAAGCGGCTTCAGCCCGCTGTGGCTGAGTTGGCACCCTTACATGCGGTCGAGGATCCGCTTGACCTGGACGCTAGCCCACAGGCCCCCCTTGCGGGTGCGGAACCCGGACGCGTTGAGCTTGCTGGCGATCGTGGCCAGACTGTCCCCCTGACCCCGGAGTGCGCTGGCGAAGGCCGTGACCTGCTGCGTGGCCACGCGGGCCGCTTCCCGCTGCGCTGCAGGCCCCAGGGCGCGCGTCTCGGGTGTCAGGTTCTGCGTGTGCCCTACAGGCAGACCTCTGGCCTTCCTGGCGGCGAGTGCGGCGCGGGTGCGCTCGCTGACGAGCCGTGCTTCGTGCTCTGCGAGGGCAGCCATGACGTGCAGGGTCATGCGGTTGGCGTCGGGCATGTCTGCAGCCATGAACTCCACGCTGGTGTCCATCAGGGCGCTCGTGAAGGCCACGTTGCGCGCCAGTCGATCGAGCTTGGCGATCAGCAGCAGCGCGCCGGCCCGGCGTGCAGCGTCCAGGGCCGCTTCCAGCTGCGGGCGTCTCACCTTCCGGCCGGACTCCACTTCCGTGAACTCTGCAGTGATGCTCAGACCTCTGCTCACAGCGAGGGCCTGCACAGCCGCGCGCTGGGCTTCCAGGCCCAGGCCGGACACGCCCTGCTTCGCGGTGCTCACCCGGTAGTAGGCGACGGCTGTGATGGTCGGGGTGGTCATGGGGTCCATGTTACAACCTGAGGTCGTTCATCTCAAGTTGTAATGCAGTGTTGTATGCAATGAATAACGTGCCCTGGTCGGCGCAGATTTACCGCTGGCTGCATAAGGCGTGCTGAACGCAACTCTGCACCATGGATGGATGCTTTCTTTCTTTCTTTCACGCAAGTGGGTCTGTGGCTGTTCGCTAGGCCAAGTGGCTGTGCACCGTTCACTGCGGCTGAGATAGCGTGAGTGCATGCAAGCGTTGCCAGTCCGGCCGAATGGCATTTGGCTTGAGCAGAACTCTGACGGGCTCTACGAGGTGTCGATCCGGCAGGGGCTGGAGCTGCGGCTGCTCTTGTCGTTGGATGATGTTGAGCGTCTGTCGGGCGTCCTGCTGGACTGGCTGGGGGCGTCCGCTGTCACCCGGGCATCGTGGCGTCTGCAGCCCCGCTGTGTCCTCCAGAGCGGGGCTGCGGACTGGCCGGTCTGGCTCATGCCTGCAAAGTGGGGTGGGGCGGATGAACGGCCTTCCCTGCGCCTCTCCAGCAGTCTGGGTACGACAGAGATGGATCTGTCGGATGCCAAGGTGTCTGACCTCGTGGCCCTGTGTCAGGGGATCGTTCAACACGTGTTGGTGACCTCGGTCCCTGGGCTTACGCCCGCGCTGCCTGGGCTGGCCTTCATGCCAGTTCAGCCTGCGCACCTTGCCCAGCTGGACGCCTGGGTGAATCGATCGAGTTACCGCGCCACATGCACATCCCGATCAGAGCCCACGTTGCTGCACCTGACCTGGGGACGCCCCGCGTCGGCCCTGCCTGCCCGGCAGGTCGCGGATTGGGCCGTTGTGGATGACCATGGCGTGCTCCTGGGGGGCATGCGGTGTACTCATGGGTCTAGCCTGGGCTGGGTGGATGTGGCGTGCTGGTATCACTCGCCCACTGCACGCCCAGCATTCACGGATCTGGTGAACGCTGCCCTGCAGGCCCGGCTGCTGCCCTTCAAGCGGATTGCCGTGACCTGTACGGGTGAGCGGTATGCCCACGGGCTGCTCAGCATGTTGGTCTTGTCTGGCGCGCATGAGACACTCCATTCGACCCGGTTTCCGGACGCTGCTGTGGAGGTCATCTACTGCTTCACCAATGGCGCGCCCGCCCCTGCTGGGACGGGCGTAAGTGAGTCCTGACTGCAGTAGTCAAAGCTGCCAGAGTTTGCCTCTAGCAGCGCCTGACAGTGGTTACTTGTTCTTGCTGGCCTTCTTCGCCCTGGGTGCCTTGGCTGCGCCGGTCATGGCCAGCGTGGGGGCGAGGGCCTGGTACTCGTTCAGCAGGATGTTCAGGCGCTGTGCGACGGTGCTGCCGGCCTTGATGCCGTACAGCGCTTCGACGGCCCGGTCAAGCTGGTTGTGGGCTGCGCGCAGGTCGGTGGGCATGATGCTGGGGTCATACATCTGCGCGAGGGTGCTGCTCGCGTGCTTCGTGCGGGCGTCCAGGACGGCCTGTGCGGCGTTGGTGACAGCATCGATCTGCTTGGGCTTGAGCGCGGCGCGGTCAGGCCACGGGAACGTGTTGTAGCTGAGATCCTTGCTGTAGCGGTATCGGCTTTCCAAACGTCCGCTGACGAGGCGCATCCAATCCATGTGCAGTCGGGACTGCAGTACGCCGTAGTGGAACAGATCGGCGTCGGGCACCATGAAGACCAGATTGTTCACGATCGTCTCGTCCGTCATGTACCCCACTGGGATGTAATCGCGGCGTTCACTGCTCACGCTGGGAACGACCAAGTACTCACCTCTTGTTGGATGACGGTCTTCTCCGAACAGCGCTGGGGTTTCGGCTTTTTTCTGCGTCTGCAAACGAGGGCTTTTCAGTCTCCACGCCTTCACGTCCTCGATACGCTTACGCACCTGTGGCAGCTTGGCGAGGTCGCTCGGCGCGGCATCTTTCAGCCACAGTGCCCAGCGCTGGCCACCCTGCAGGTAGTCCTGGGCGTCCAACATGGGCTTGATGAATGGGGCAGCTGCGGGCTCAGCCTTCAGCAGGTCGTCGTGCTCCTGC